>NZ_JARAWX010000028.1:0-108021 GCF_033793585.1 Streptomyces sp. MI02-7b
CACCGGACGGGAGCGGAACGGCCCCCGGCACGGCCGGCGGCGGGCACCCCGGCGAGCGGCCGGGCGAACGTCCCGGCGGGGAGCCCGGCGGGGACGGCAGCACGGGCCCGGGCACCGGCACCGGCACCGGCACCGGCGGCCAGGTCCCCGGCCAGGTCCCCGGCCAGGTCCCCGGCAAGGGCGACGAGGGCAGCGGCGCCCCGGAGGCGCCCGCCGCCCCGCCCGCACCGCGGGCGCCCACTCCCCCACCCGGCCTGGCCGACACCGGCCCCGTCCAGGACCCGGCGCCGGCCCTGATGCTCATGGGCGCCGGGGCCCTGATGCTGGCGGGCGGTATCGCCCTGAGGGTCGGCCGCCGGAGGTGACCCGGGACACCGGCCGCGAACTCCCGCCCACCGGCCGGTGACCGGCAGGTGACCGGTTTCCGGCTCGGCGCCCCCGACCGCCCCCGGCGCCGCGCACCGGCGCCGGCCCGCCCCCTCCGATCTGCGAGGATTCCCGATGTGAAGGACACCCAGGCGGGCGCGCCGACCCGTGCCGGCATCCCCGAGCACGGCCGGCTCCCCAAGTACTTCGTCGTCAAGACGTGCCTGGAGGAACTGCTCGGCGATCTCGGCGAGGGGGTGCCGCTGCCGACGGAGCGGGAGCTCGCGGCCCGCTTCGGCGTGGCCCGGGAGACCGTGCGGCAGGCACTGCGCGACCTGCTGATCCAGGGACGGCTGCGGCGGCGCGGCCGGGCCACGGTGGTCGCGGGACCCAAACTGGAGCAGCCACTGTCGCTGGCGAGCTACACCGAGGGGGTACGTCTCCAGGGCCGGGTGCCGGGCCGCAACCTCACCGCGCTCGACCGGATCGCGGCGGACGAGGTGCTGGCCGGGCAGTTGGGCATCGCCACCGGCGACACGGTGTGGCACATGGAGCGCGTACTGCTCGCGGACGAGGAGCGAGTGGGCCTGGAGAGCACGTATGTCGCGGTGGAGCGCGTGCCGCGGCTGGACGCGGAGTTCGACCCGGACTCCTCGTTCTACGCCTATCTGCGCGCGTTCGTGGGCGTGGAGTTCGGCGACGCGGACGAGCGGATCGAAACCGTGCTCGCGACGCCGCGCGAGGCGCTGCTGATCGGCACCCCGCCCGCGCTGCCCATGCTGCTGCTGCACCGGCACAGCCGGGACACCGAGGGTGCGCCGCTGGAGCGGGTGCGGTCGCTGTACCGCGGGGACCGCTTCAGCTTCACGACCCATTTGTCCCGTACGTAGCAGCCAGATCCCTTCGCCCGCGGACCACCCAGGACGCGATCCTCGCCGCCCTGGGCTGGCAGGACATCGCCGACCTCACACTCTGCCCTGCCGACGCCGGCGGACGCGGCCGCCCCTACCCGGACATGGTGCTCACCGCGCTGCTGCGCACCCGTGCCGCGGGTTCCGTCCAGGAGATCGCGGTGGCCGGCGACACGGCGTACGACATGCTCTCCGGCGTCCGCGCCGGCGCGCCCGTCGTCGCGGGCGTGCTGACCGGTGCCCACGACGGGGAGGCGCTGCGCGCGGCGGGCGCCACCCACGTCCTGCCCTCCGTGGCCGGACTTCCCGCCCTGCTGGCGGAGTTCTGAGCCGGGCACTCGGTCCGAGGACGTGACGTGACGAAGCTGCCGCCCAACGCCCCCTCGCGGGCACAGGGCGCGTCCCGCGCCGAGACCCCCGTGCGGGTCGCCGGGGCTCTGGAGTCACCGACAAGGGCGGGTTCGCGCGCCGCCACGGGCTCGCACTTTCGCCGCACCGGGGCGACCAACCGGTTCCGGGTCATCGGCGGGGTCAAGGTCACCACCGCCTGACTAGGCTGGAGGCGTCGGCACGACGACGTGACGGCGCCCCCGCACCTCAGCACCCCGGCACACCGCAGGAGTCCGCCCCATGGCAGAACGCAAGCCGATCGAGTCCTGGCTCACCGACATGGACGGAGTCCTGATCCACGAGGGCATCCCGATCCCCGGCGCCGACGCGTTCCTCAAGCGGCTGGGGGAATCCGGGAAGCCCTTCCTGGTGCTCACCAACAACTCCATCTACACCCCGCGCGACCTGCACGCCCGGCTGACCCGCATGGGCCTGCACGTGCCGGTGGAGAACATCTGGACCTCCGCGCTGGCCACCGCCCGCTTCCTGGACGACCAGCGGCCCGGCGGCACCGCGTACGTCATCGGCGAGGCGGGCCTGACCACCGCGCTGCACGACATCGGCTACGTGCTGACCGACGTCGAGCCGGACTACGTGGTCCTGGGCGAGACCCGCACCTACAGCTTCGAGGCGCTGACCAAGGCCATCCGGCTGATCAACGGCGGCGCCCGGTTCATCGCCACCAACCCCGACGAGACCGGCCCCTCCGCCGAGGGCGCGCTGCCCGCCACCGGTTCGGTCGCCGCGCTGATCACCAAGGCCACCGGCAAGGAGCCCTACTTCGTCGGCAAGCCCAATCCGCTGATGATGCGCGCCGGGCTGAACGCCATCCAGGCGCACTCCGAGACCAGCGCGATGATCGGCGACCGGATGGACACCGACGTGCTGGCCGGCCTGGAGGCGGGTATGGAGACGGTCCTGGTCCTCACCGGGCTCACGCAGCCCGCCGACATCGACCGCTTCCCCTACCGGCCCTCCCGGGTGGTGGACTCCATCGCCGATCTGGTGGACCTCATCTGACCCAACCGGAGCAGCCCCGCATGCGGCGGCCCGTCAGAAAAGAGACCTTCGAAGTACCAGGGCCGACCGATTCCGACGACGTGAGCCCGGGTGAGTGGAGGTTTTCATCATGGGCTCAGTCATGGACGCCGCCCGCATTCCCCTGTGCGCCGCCGCAGCGGTGACGGTGATCGCGATCTGCGGTCCCGTCGCCGTCGCCGACGACGGCCCCGCCGGAAGCGGGGACGCCACCAGCCGGCTGTGGGAGCGCGCGGGCGGCGGGGGCGGTGGCGGAGACCAGGGCGGCGACCGCCAGGACTTCGGCAAGCAGGACGGCGGACGCGACAACGGCGGCCGGGGTGACGGCGGCCGGGACAACGGCGGACGCGACAACGGTGGCGATGAGGGCCGCGGCGACGGCGGACGCGACGACAACGGCCGGGACAACGGCGGACGCGACGACAACGGCCGGGACAACGGCGGACGCGACGACAACGGCCGGGACAACGGCGGACGCGACAACGGCGGACGCGGCGACGGTGGCGATGAGGGCCGCGGAGGCGGGGGCGGCGGTGGCGGCGGCGGTGGCGGTGGCGGGGGCGGCGGCGGTGGCGGGGGCGTCGTCGGCGGTGGCGGCGGCGGCGGCGGCGGCGTGACCGTCAACCCGGGTTCCGTCGGCCCGGGCGGTGACGTCGACGTACGGACCCAGGACTGCGACCGGGCCGCGTCCGGCACCGTCAGCTCCTCCGCCTTCGTCGCCCCCGTCCGGCTCGCCCCCGCGTCGGACGGCGGCATGTACGCCTCCGCCGTGGTGCGCTCCGGGCTCGCGTCCGGCTCGTACAAGGTCTCCATCGAGTGCAACGGCCAGTCGCACGAGGGCGAGGTCGAGGTCGGCGACGGGACCGGGGACGGCGGCTACCCGTCCGCGCCGGTGCCGGCGGGCGGCGGTGCCATGGCCGCCGACGTGGCACGGCACTCGGCCTCTCCCGCCCAGCCGGCCGGGGTGCCGGGCACCGTGGCCGCGGGCGTGCTGGCCCTGGCGGGGGCGGCGGGCCTGGTGATGCACCGGCGCCGCAGCCGGGACTGAGCCCGGTGCAGGGACGGACCGTCGCGGCCGCCACGGCCGCGGTCGTGCTCTTCGCGGCGTGGCTGAAGGGCTACGTCCACCCGGCCCCCGGGGACGCCATGGGCGCCCCGGGGGTCACCGCCACGTCCGCGCCCGGCGCGGACGAGCGCCCCACCCCGGTCTACGCCGCGCACACCCCGCTGGGCCACGCCCGGCCGCTCAGCATCGAGATCCCCTCGGCCGGCATCGACGCCCCGCTCGTCGCGCGCGGGCTCACCGCCGACGGGGCGATCGACCCGCCGCCGTTCAGCTCGCCCCAAGTGGCGGGCTGGTTCGGCGCGGGCCCGGCGCCCGGCGACGCGGGCGCGGCGCTGATCGTCGGCCATGTGGACACCCGCACCCGCGCCGCGGTGTTCTACAACCTCAGCACCGTGACGCCCGGCACCCTCGTGGAGATCAACCGCTCGGACGGCTCGGTCGCGGAGTTCACCGTCGAGGGCGTGGAGATCGTCCCGAAGGAGGGCTTCCGCCCCGACCGGGTGTACGGCTCGGGCGTCCGCCCCGAGCTGCGGCTGATCACCTGCGGCGGCACCTTCGACCATGCCACCCAGAGCTACTCGGCCAACGTCGTGGTCTACGCGGCGCTGACCGGCTCCCACACCCGGGCCTGAGCCGGTGGCGTCGGACAGCGCCGACGGGGCGTCAGACGCCCAGGTCGCGGATGAGCTTGGCCACGTGCCCGGTGGCCTTGACGTTGTACCAGGCGTGCTCGACCTTGCCGTGCTCGTCGACGACGACCGTGGAGCGGATCACCCCGGTCACCACCTTGCCGTACAGCTTCTTCTCGCCGAAGGCGCCGTACGCGGTCAGGACCGACTTGTCGGGGTCGGCCACCAGCGTGACCTTCAGCGACTCCTTCTCGCGGAACTTCGCGAGCTTCTCGGGCTTGTCGGGCGAGACGCCGATGACGTCGTATCCGGCGCCCGCGAGCACGTCGAGGTTGTCGGTGAAGTCACAGGCCTGCTTGGTGCATCCCGGAGTGAGCGCGGCGGGGTAGAAGTAGACGATGACCTTGCGGCCGGCGTGGTCGGCGAGGGAGACCTCGTTGCCGTCGGCGTCGGGCAGGGTGAAGGCGGGTGCGGTGTCACCGGGCTGGAGGCGCTCGCTCATGGGTGCAGTTCTCCGGTTCGGGGTGCCGACGGGCGCCGGCACGGGCGGACTGACAGACTGTCTGCACGGTACCGGTCGAGACGACGATGGAGGCTGCGCGGTGTCGGATGGCAGGAGCCCTGCTCAGATCGAGGCGGACATCGCCCTGAAGCGGCGGGAGCTGGCCGCCACCCTGGACGAGATCGCCGTGCGCGTGCACCCGAAGACGATCGCCGCCGACACCAAGGCGAAGGTCGCGTCGGCCGTGGACCGCACCGCCGGACGGGCGTACGTGGCGGTCAACCGGGGCGTGACGGAGATCCGCGGGCACTTCGTGACGGAGGAGGGCGCGCCGCGCGTGGAGCGGATCGTGCCGGTCGCGGTGGCGGCGGTGGCGCTCGTCACGGTGGTGGCCGGGCTCTCGCTGCGCAGACGACGCCGGTAACGTCGTACCTGTGAGTTCCCCATCGCATGACAAGCTTCCGATCCGCATGCTGCACGACCGTGTGCTGGTCCGTTCCGACACGCCCGAGGGCGAGCGCCGCTCCGGCGGCGGCATCCTGATCCCCGCCACGGCGGCCGTCGGGAAACGGCTGGCCTGGGCCGAGGTGGTCGCGGTCGGCCAGAACGTGCGCACCGTGGAGGTCGGGGACCGGGTGCTCTTCGACCCGGACGACCGTGCCGAGGTCGAGGTGCGCGGCACGGCCTACGTGCTGATGCGGGAGCGGGACCTGCACGCGGTCGCCGCCGAGCGGCTGCAGGGCTCGGAGGACTCCACCGGTCTTTACCTCTGATTTGCTACCGTCGGTCCCGTCCCCTGACGAGACGCGCCGTACCAGGGCCCATGCAAAGACGACGCACCGCCTGAGTCTTCAATGATCATGGAGGTGCCGTCGTGGCATGGGTCCTGCTGTGTCTGGCCGGTCTGCTGGAGGTCGGCTGGTCGGTCGGCATGAAGTACACCGACGGTTTCACCCGGCTGTGGCCGAGCCTGGGCACCGGTGCCGGCATCGTGGCCAGCATGCTGCTGCTGTCGTACGCGTCCAGGACGCTGCCGATCGGCACCGCCTACGGGGTGTGGGTCGGGATCGGCGCGGCCGGGGCGGCGGTGCTCGGCATGGTGGTGCTCGGTGAGCCGGCGACCGCCGCCCGGATCTTCTTCATCTGCCTGCTGCTGGTGGCCGTCGTCGGGCTGAAGGCGACCTCCGGTCACTGAGGCCGCTCTCCGCCGCCTGCCCTCCGCCCGGCGCCCTGGCGCTACTGGAAGCCGCCCCCGCCGTTGTCCCCCCCGACCGGGCCGCCGATCGGCAGCTCGCCGCCCGGTCCGCCCTCGGAGGGCGGCGGGGAACTGCTGGCGGGCGGCTCGGACGGGGACTCAGGAGGTTCCGAGGAGGCCGGCGGCTCGCTGCTCGTGGCCGGCGGCGGCGGGGAGGAGGCCGGAGGAGCCGAGGAGGCCGGAGGGGCCGAGCTGGACGGCGGGGCGGAGGTGGCCGGAGGGGCCGAGGCACCGGGCTCCAGCCGTAGCTTGAAGCCGCGCACCGGGGTGCCCTTGAGCGCGCCCGCGGTGTACTCCGCCCAGATCTGCGTGGGGAAGCCGCCGCCGTTGACTCGTGCCAACCCCGCGGCGCCGTACAGCTGCTTCTGGGCACCGGTCTGCGAGTCCTGCCCCATCACGGCGACCACGGTGGCCAGGTTCGGGGTGTAGCCGGCGAACCAGGCGGCCTTGTCCTCCTCCGCCGTGCCGGTCTTGCCCGCGGCGGGGCGGCCGGACGCCTGGGCGGCGGTGGCGGTGCCGCCCTGCACCACCGAGCGCAGGATCGAGGTCGTGGTGTCGGCCGCCTCACGGGTGATCGCCTGCCGGGGCTGCCGCTCGGGCAGCTTCAGGTCCTCGCCGTTCTTGGTGACCTTCACCACCATGGTGTACGGGATGTAGCGGCCGTGGTTGGCGAGGGTCGCGTAGGCCTGGGCCATGTCCAGCGGGCTGGCCTCCATGGTGCCGAGCGCCATCGCCGGAGTGCTGACCAGCTTGACCTGCTCGGAGACACCGAGCGCGCGCACCGTGCTGTTGACGTCGTCCGCGCCGACGTCCTGCGCCATCTGGGCGTAGACGGCGTTGACGGACTTGTCCATGGCGCGGGTGACGGTGATCGGCCCGTAGGAGACGTCGTCCTCGTTCGCCGGGGCGTAGCCGGTGGGGCCGTTGCGGCCGACGACCTCGCGCTTGTTGGTGCCGTCGTAGACCGTGTACGGCGTGATGCGCCGGCCGCTCTGCGTGGTGGAGTCGTTCTGGACGGCGGAGGCGAAGATGAACGGCTTGAAGGTGGAGCCGACCTGGTAGTCGCGGCGCGTCGCGTTGTTGACGAACTGCTTGGTGAAGTCGATGCCGCCGTACATCGCGACGACGTTCCCGGTCGCCGGGTCGATGGAGGCGCCGCCGGCCCGCACGTACTTGTCGGTCTTGTGGGCCTTGGGGTCGAGCTGGTCCAGGAGCTGGTTCTCGGCCGCCTTGACGAAGGCGTCCTCCTTCTTGCGGTCGATGCTCGTGGTGATGCGGTAGCCGCCGGAGCGCAGCGTCTCCTCGTCGAGGATGTGGTTGTCGGACAGGTAGTTCTTGACGGCCTCGACCAGGTAGCCGCGCTGGCCGGACAGGCTGGTGGCGGGCTTGGCCTTCAGCGGGGTCGGGAAGGTCAGCGAGGCACGCTCGGTGCCGCTCAGCCAGCCCTCCTTGACCATGCCGTCCAGCACGTAGTTCCAGCGGGCCTGCGCCTGGACCTTGTTCTCCGGGTGGGCGACCACGTCGTACTCGCTGGGGGCGTTGAGCAGCGTGGCGAGGTACGCGCCCTCGGCGGTGTCGAGTTGGTCGGCGTCCTTGCCGAAGTAGGCCTGGGCGGCCGCCTGGATGCCGTAGGCGTTGCGGCCGTAGTAGCTGGTGTTGAGGTAGCCCTGGAGGATCTCGCTCTTGCTCTTCTCGCGGTCGAGCTTGATCGCGATGAAGAACTCCTTGGCCTTGCGGATCGCCGTCTGGTCCTGGTTGAGGTAGTAGTTCTTCACATACTGCTGGGTGATGGTCGAGCCGGACTGCTTGCCCTTGCCGGTGACCGTGTTCCAGGCCGCGCGGACCATCGCCTTGGGGCTGACCGCGGACTCGTTGTAGAAGTTGCGGTCCTCGGCGGCCAGCGTGGCGTACTGGGCGGTCTTGGCGATCTGGCTCAGGTCCACGTTCTCCCGGTTGACCTGGCCGTCGCGCGCCAGCTGGCTGCCGTCGGAGTACAGGTAGACGTTGCTCTGGGCGATCGCCCCCGCGTTGGCCTTGGGGATCTCCACCAGCTGGTAGCCGACGATGAAGGCGCCGGCACAGGCCAGCACGACCAGCAGGAAGGTGCCGATCACCGTCTTCCAGCCCGGGATCAGTCTGCGGACTCCGGTGCGCTTCGGCTTCGGTCCGGACGGCGCGGTTCCCCCGCCGCCGGGGGAAGCGTTGCTGCTGCTCATGTCTGTACTGACTCCTCCGCGGCCGCCGAGGGTTGTGCCGCGGCGGAACATCTTGGGTCAATCGTGCCGTACGACCCGGCGGACACTCGCGCACCTTCAGGGCAAAACGGTTCAATTGCATCCCTCCGTGACAGGGCTGTGACAGCTCTGCAGCACGCCCAGGACCCCACCAGCGGGTGAAAAAACCGTGGCAGTGCGTGACGGCGGCCGGTAGCGTCGTGCGCTTGCGCCCGCTCCGGGCGGCACGCCCGGGAACGGGAGAGCGGCACGACGGGAGGGTTGACAGCAGGATGCGCCTGTACGCCGCCGTGGCGGCAAACGGCTTCCGCCGGCACGCGACCTACAAGACGGCCACCGTGGCCGGCGTCTTCACCAACACGGTCTTCGGCTTCGTCATCGCCTACACCTACATCGCCCTCTGGGACGAACGGCCCCACCTCGGGGGGTACGACCAGTCCATGGCGTTGACGTACGTCTGGACCGGCCAGGCCCTGATCGCCGCCTGCGCCCTGCTGGGCGGCGGCTTCCAGGACGAACTCATCGACCGCATCCGCACCGGCGACATCGCCGTCGACCTGTACCGCCCCGCCGACCTGCAGACCTGGTGGCTCGCCGCCGACCTCGGCCGGGCCGCCTACCAGCTCCTCGCCCGCGGCATCGCGCCGATGGCCTGCGGCGCCCTCGCCTTCCACCTGGCCCTGCCCGCATCGCCCACCACCTGGGCGCTCTTCCTGCTGTCGGTGCTCCTCGGCGTGGTCGTCAGCTTCGCCCTGCGCTACCTGGTGGTCCTCAGCGCCTTCTGGCTGCTGGACGGCAGCGGGGTGGTCACCGTCGTCACCCTGTCCACGCTGTTCTTCTCCGGCTCGCTGCTGCCGCTCAACGCCTTCCCCGCCGGCCTGGGCGCGGTGGCCCGCGCCCTGCCCTTCTCCTCACTGCTCCAGGTCCCCGCCGACATCCTGCTCGGCCGCAGCACCGGCGCGTCACTCGCGGGCAGCCTGGCCTTCCAGGTGGGCTGGGCGGTGGCGCTGCTCGGCGCGGGCCGGCTCCTGCAGTCCGCGGCCACCCGCAAGCTGGTGGTGCAGGGTGGCTGA
Source organism: Streptomyces sp. MI02-7b (assembly GCF_033793585.1). Taxonomy (NCBI): domain Bacteria; kingdom Bacillati; phylum Actinomycetota; class Actinomycetes; order Kitasatosporales; family Streptomycetaceae; genus Streptomyces; species Streptomyces sp. MI02-7b. The sequence continues at coordinate 9,465 of NZ_JARAWX010000028.1, forward strand.
GGCGCTGCGCGGATACGCGTTGATCGTGAGCATGTGGATCCGGTCGACCATGGCCTACCGGGCCTCCTTCGCGATGACGGCGATCGGCAACTTCGCCGCGACCGCGCTGGACTTCGTCGTCATCCTGCTGATGTTCTCGCAGATCGACCGGCTCGGCGGCTTCACCCTCCCCGAAGTGGCCCTGCTCTACGGCACCACCGGCACCTCCCTGGGCCTGGCCGACCTCGCCCTCGGCAGCATGGAACGGCTCGGCCGCCGCATCCGCGACGGCACACTGGACACCCTGCTGGTGCGGCCCCTGCCCGTCCTGGCCCAAGTCGCCGCCGACCAGTTCGCGCTGCGCCGCATCGGCCGTGTCGCCCAGGGGCTGCTCGTGCTGGGCTGGGCACTGGCCCGCCTCGACATCGCGTGGACCCCGCTGAAGGCCGCCCTGCTGCCGCTGAGCGTGCTCAGCGGCGCCGGCATCTTCGCGGCGGTCTTCATCGCGGGCGCCGCCTTCCAGTTCTGGGCCGGCGACGCCTCCGAGGTCCAGAACGCCTTCACCTACGGCGGCAACACCGTGCTGCAGTACCCGCCCACGGTCTTCGCCAAGGACCTCGTGCGCGGTGTCACCTTCGTCGTGCCCCTCGCCTTCGTCAACTGGCTGCCCGCCCTGCACATCCTCGGCCGGCCGGACCCCCTCGGCCTGCCCCGCTGGGCCGACTTCGCCCCGCCACTGGTCGCCGCCGCGAGCTGCGCGCTCGCCGGCGCCCTGTGGCGGACCGCCCTGCGTTCGTACCGGAGCACCGGGAGCTGATGCCGCCATGACCACCGCAGTCATCGAACTCGACCACGTGGAGAAGGTCTTCGACGTCCGCCGCAAGAGCGGGCTGATGCGCCGCGAGCGGCACCAGGTGCGCGCCGTCGACGGCCTCACCTTCAGCGTCCCCGCCGGCGAGATGATCGGCTACATCGGCCCCAACGGCGCCGGGAAGTCCACCACCATCAAGATGCTCACCGGCATCCTCACCCCCAGCGCCGGCCGGCTGCGCGTCGCGGGCATCGACCCCTCCCGCGAACGCGCCCGCCTGGCCCGGCGCATCGGCGTCGTCTTCGGCCAGCGCACCACCTTGTGGTGGGACCTGCCGCTGCGGGACTCCTACGAACTGGTGCGCCGCATGTACCGCGTCGACGCGGCCCGCTACCGCCGCAACCTCGAGCGCTGCGTCGAACTGCTCGACCTCGCCCCGCTGCTGGACGTACCGGTACGGCAGCTCTCCCTCGGCCAGCGCATGCGCGGCGACATCGCGGCCGCCCTGCTGCACGACCCCGAAGTGCTCTACCTCGACGAGCCCACCATCGGCCTCGACGTCGTCAGCAAGGCCAAGGTCCGCGAGTTCCTGCGCGGCGTGAACACCGAGCAGGGCACCACCGTCCTGCTCACCACGCACGACCTGACCGACATCGAGCAGCTGTGCCGCCGCGTCATGGTCATCGACCACGGGCGCCTGATGTACGACGGCGGGCTCGCCGGACTCCACGCCATCGGCGAGAGCGAACGCACCCTCGTCGTCGACTTCGAACGCGAACTGCCGCCCGTGGAACTCCCCGGCGCCCGCTGCGCCCGCGTCGACGGCCCCCGCCAGTGGATCGCCTTCCCCGCCTCCGCGAGCGCGGCGCCCCTGGTCGCGGAGCTCGCCGCCCGGCACGGCGTCGTCGACCTGTCGGTGCGCGAACCCGTCATCGAGGACGTCATCGCCCGCATGTACGCCACCGGCGGGGCGCCCGTGTGACGCCACCCGGGCGCCCCGCGGGTCAGCGCAGCGAGCCCAGCGCCGCCCGCACCCGCTCCACCGCGCCCCGCGTGGTCGAGGCGTGCGCCGACAACCGCACCGAGTCCGCCCGCACCGAGGGGGTGACCCCGTGCTCGTGCAGCGCCTTGGCGATCCGCGCCGGGTCCGTGCCCGGCACCGCGAACGACACGATGCCCGCCCGCTCCCCCGGCGCGACCGGCGAGAGCACCTCGCCGCCCGCCTCGCGCACCGCCTCGATCAGCTCGTCCACCCGCCGCGCCACGTGCGCCTCGATCGCGGCGACGCCCGACGACTCCACCAGCTCCAGGGCCACCGCGAAGGCGGCGGCCGTCACCGGGCTCAGATTGGTGATGCTCCAGCGCAGCGCGCCGGGGGCCGGCGGATGCTCGACGTCGTCGAAGACACCGACGTCCGTGACCCCCGTCCAGCCCGAGAGCGTCGGCTCCAGCCGCTCCAGGGCCCGGTCCGACAGCGCCGCGAACCCGGTCGCCCAGCTGGCCCGCAGCCACTTCTGTCCGCCGGCCACCACGACGTCCGCGGCCTGCCAGGGCAGCTCGACGACACCGAAGGCCTGCATGGCGTCGACGATCAGCAGCCGGTCGCCGATGACCTCGCGGAGCCCGGCCAGGTCGGCGCGGTAACCGGTGCGGAAGTCCACCGCGCTGACCGAGACCGCGACCACCTCGTCGCTCAGCGCGGCCCGCACCGCGTCCGGGGTGGGTGCCGCGTCGAGCCAGCGCGGCACCGCACGGCCCAGGGCCGCGCTGCGCCGCCACGGATAGTGGTTCGCCGGGAAGTCCGCGGCGGGCACCAGGACCGCACCCCCGGCCAGCCCGAAGGCGGCGTGGAACAGCCCGGTGGAGGCGTTGGGCAGCAGCGCCACGTGCGCGGCGTCCCTGCCCGCCAGCCGGCCCGCCGCGGCACGCGCCCGCGGCTCGGCCCGCATCAGCTCGTCGACGGTGGTGTGGTCCGCCTCGGCGGACGTGGCCAGCGCGGCCGCCGTGGCCTCCAGCACGTCACGTGAGGGCGGCCCGTAGCGGGCGAAGTCCAGATAGCCCTCGGGCTCGGTGAAACGCTCGGCGTAACCGGGCAGCCCGCCCGCGTGATCCGTCATCGCCGTCCTTTGCAGTCCTCGTGAAGTCCGTGCACCGCGGGCAGTCCCGACCCCGGGCCCCGTCACGCCTTCGCGTCGGCCGTACCCCCGAGCAGCACCGGCCGGGCGGCCTCGGCCATCCGGCGGTAGCCCGCGTCGCTGGGGTGCAGATGATCGCCGGAGTCGTAGGCGGCCCGCATCCTCGTCGGACGGTACGGGTCACGCAGCGCCTTGTCGAAGTCGATCACCGCGTCGTACACCGTACCTGCCCGGATCGCGGCGTTGACCTGCTGCCGGACGGCCTCGGTCACCGGGTTGTAGGCAGCCCCGTGCCCCTCAAAGGGCAGCAGCGTCCCCCCGATCACCCGCATCCCGCGGGCGTGGCCGCGCGCCACGATCTGCCGCAGCCCGGCGATCACGGCCCGCGCGCCGGTCGCCCGGGGCGGCCGGATGATGTCGTTGATGCCCAGCTCCACGACCATCGTGCGGGCACCGGTCTGCGACAGTGCGTCGCGGTCCAGCCGCACCAGGGCGCTGGGACCGCCCTCGGGGCCGCCGCGCAGCACCCCGTTGCCGCTGATCCCCTGGTTGAGGACGCCCAGGCGCAGCCGCCGGTCACCGGAGGCCATCAGACCGTCCGCCAGATAGTCGGGCCAGCGGTGATTCGCGCCGACAGTGGAGGTGAGGCCGTCGGTGATGGAGTCGCCGAAGAACACCACCGCGCCGGCCGCGTGCGAGCTGAGGACGTCCACCGCGCTGACGTACCGCCAGAACAGGGTCCGCGTCGTGTACGACACTCCCGAGACCTCAGCGGTGCGCTCACCGTGCGCCATGAAGGAGATCTGCCGCGCGTTCGGATGGTAGGTCACCGGGCCCGACGGAAGCGCCGCATAGGTGGTGACCAGCAGATCGGCCCGCTGCGGCACCGCCAGTCGCACCGGGTCGCTGACCACGGCCCCGCCCGCCGGGATCGTCACCGACCCCCGCTGGGCGAAGGTCAGCACCCGCATGGTGCCCCCCGCGGCCGCCGCGCCACCGGTTCCGGCGGAACGGGCGACGGTGGCGTGCGCCACCACCAGCGGCGCGCTGCCGAAGGTGTTGGACAGATGCACCCGCACCCAGGTGCCCCCGACGCTGGTGTGCACCACGTTGCGGATCGACCATCCGGGGTATCCGTCCGCGGTGGAGGGCTCACCGGCGACAGGAGAGGCGGACCACGTGCCGACCCAGGAACCCGCGGCCGCCGGCACGGCGGTGTGGGCGCTGCCGGCCGCCATGGCCCCGCGCCCGGCGCGGGCCGCGACGTCCGTACCGCCGACGCCGAGAAAGATCGCCGTCGAGACGACCGCCACCAGGGCGGCCAGTCCGGCGAGCAGGGCACAACCGGTCGTTCTGGCCACGCGGTGCTCAACTCCTGTGCAGGGGGTGTCGGAAAGCGGCGCGATCCGCCCCCACTCGTGATCCCATGGAGGACGCCGGATCTGACCGTCTGGCTAGTGGGATGTCGGGAACCCGTCGTTCGTTCCAACTGGTGAGTGTGGCGTGCGCAATACCCATACACCGAAGGGAGACGGGTGCGAGGGATGGAGAGGACTCCGGTGACCGGAACGAGTGAGAGCGCGACTCCGGCGTTCTCCTACAGCCCCGCCGACGAGGGCAGGCGGCGCGGCGTCCGGCGCATGAAGGTGATCGCCACCGGGCTGCTGCTGGCCGCCACCTTGGTGTACGGCCTCGCCAAATGGGCGGAGTCGGCAGGCGCCGGCGCCTGGAGCGGCTACGTCGCCGCGGCCGCCGAGGCCGGCATGGTCGGCGCGCTCGCCGACTGGTTCGCCGTGACCGCGCTCTTCCGCAGGCCGCTCGGCCTGCCCATCCCGCACACCGCCATCATCCCCACCAAGAAGGACGCCCTCGGCCGCACCCTCGGCGACTTCGTCGGCGAGAACTTCCTGTCCGAGACCGTCGTACGCACCCGGCTGCGCAAGGTCGGCATCGCCCACCGCCTCGGCACCTGGCTCGAGGACCCCGAGCACGCCGACCGCGTCACCGAACAGGGCGCGGCCGCGCTGCGCGGCGCCCTGACCGTGCTCCGCGACTCCGACGTCCAGGCCGTGGTCGGCGAAGCCATCACCCGCCGGGCGGACGCGCAGGAGATCGGCCCCGGCATAGGGAAGATGCTGGAACGGATCGTCGCCGACGGCGGCCACCGGCGCATGGTCGACCTGGTCTGCGTACGGGCCCACGACTGGCTCAACGAGCACGGCGAGTCCGTGATGAACGCCGTCCAGGGCGGCGCGCCCGGCTGGACCCCGCGCTTCGTCGACCGCAAGGTCGGCGAACGGGTCTACAAGGAACTCGTCCGCTTCACCGCCGAGATGCGCGACATGCCGGAACACCCCGCACGCGGCGCCCTCGACCGCTTCCTCGCCGACTTCGCCACCGAGCTCCAGTCCGACCCCGACACCCGCCGCCGCGTCGAACAGCTGAAGAAGGACCTCATCGAACGCCACGAAGTCCAGGACCTCATCGAGTCCGCCTGGAGCTCGGTACGCGGCATGATCGTCGCCGCGGCCGAGGACGAGCACAGCGAACTGCGGCTGCGCGCCCGCGCCTCACTGCTGTCGCTCGGCGCGCGGATGACCGAGGACCCCCGGCTCACCGCCAAGATCGACGGCTGGCTGGAGGACGCCGCCACCTACGTCGTCACCACCTACCGCGACGAGATCACCGCGCTGATCACCGACACCATCGCCGGCTGGGACCCCGAGCAGACCACCCGCAAGATCGAGGCGAACGTCGGCCGCGACCTCCAGTTCATCCGGATCAACGGCACGGTCGTCGGCGCCCTGGCGGGCCTGGCCATCTACACGGTCTCGCGAGTCCTCGCCGGATAGTCCGCCAGCCCCCTCCCCCGCACGGCCAGACATCGGAGGAATGCCCCGCCCGGCCGGCGAAAACCCGTACCGCCACCACGGAACTCCACCGGCCCCGCGAACGTCATCACCCACAGGACGCGACCAGCGGACGGAAAGGAGGACCCGGTGACCCGCACCCCGGCCACCGCACTGCGCGCCCACGCCGTCACGGCCCTGGTCACCCTCGCCCTCCTCGCCGGACTGCTCCTCACCCACACCGGGCTCACCACCGCACTCGCCGCGGCCGCCACCACCGCCGCGGCCGCGATCCTGCTCGGCCGCGCCCTCCACGCCGCCGCAGGCGCCCGGCCCGTCCCCCGCGGACGCGTCCGCACCGCCCTGCGCGACCGCGAACGCCGCACCGCCTTCCTCCCCCAGCGCGACCCCGACGCCTCCGGCCGCCCACGCCCCCGGGCACCCGGCCGTCCCGTCCCGACGGCCGCGTAGCGCACCTGCCACCCCGCAGCCCGCACGCCGTCCGTCACGCCGACACCACCTTGTCCGGCACGACGAGACCCGCGGAGGGTTCCCGCCACCATGTCCGTACTCCCGCACCTCCCGCACGCCCTGAACTCCCTCACCGGCCTCCTGGCCCCGCTGACCGGCCATGCCGCCGCCCCGGCAGCCGCCGTCGTCGCCTTCACCGTCCTGGTGCGACTCGCCCTCCACCCCCTCGCCCGGGCCGCCGCACGCGGCGAACGCGCCCGCGCCGCCCTCGCCCCCCGGATCGCCGAACTCCGCCGCGCCCACGAGCGCGACCCCCGCGAACTCCAGCGCGCCCTGGCCGCACTCCACACTGCAGAAGGCACCTCGCCCCTCGCCGGCATCCTGCCCACCCTGCTCCAACTGCCCGCCTTCTTCGTCCTCTACCACGCGGCCTACGGCACCGACCTCGGCGCGCACTGGGGCACACCCGTCCACGCCGCCGTCCTCGCGGTCGTCGCCGCCGTCGCCCTGCTCTCCTACCGCCGCGCCCGCAAGGCCGCCCCCGACGCCACCGGGCTCGCCCGCCACCTGCCGCTGCTCTCCTTCGCCACCCTCGTCCCCGCCGCGATCATGCCGCCGGCCGCCGGGCTCTACCTCGCCACGTCCACCACCTGGACCGCCGCCGAGCGCGCCTGGCTGCACCGCCCACACCATGGGAAGGGGGTTGCGGGCGACGCCCCCTCCGCTGGAGGATCACCCAAGACCTCCGATGACCGTCCCCATCGGAAATGAACCAACCGCCTCCCCTCGACCCACCGGAGAGTCTCGTGAAGCTGCTGCGAGTCGGCCCTGCCGGAGCCGAACGCCCGGCCCTTCTCGACCAGGACGGCGTCCTGCGCGACCTGTCCTCCCTCACCCCCGACATCGACGGCACCCTGCTCGCCGACCCCGCCGCCCTCGACCGCGTCCGCGAGGCCGCCGCGGCCGGCACCCTGCCCGTCCTCGACGCCGACGACCTGCGCACGGGCCCCCCGCTCGCGGGCATCGGGAAGATCGTCTGCATCGGCCTCAACTACCACGACCACGCCACCGAGACCGGCGCGGCCATCCCCACCGAGCCGATCCTCTTCATGAAGGCCCCCGACACCGTCATCGGCCCCGACGACACCGTCCTCGTCCCCCGCGGCAGCCTCAAGACCGACTGGGAGGTCGAACTCGCCGTCGTCATCGGCCGCGAACTGCGCTACGCCGCCTCGGCCGAGGAAGCCCTCGCCGCCGTCGCCGGCTACGCCGTCGCCCACGACGTCTCCGAGCGCGCCTTCCAGATCGAACGCGGCGGCCAGTGGGACAAGGGCAAGAACTGCGAGACCTTCAACCCCCTCGGCCCCTGGCTCGTCACCGCCGACGACGTCCCCGACCCCCAGGCGCTCGGGCTGCGGCTGTGGGTCAACGGCGCCCTCCAGCAGGACGGCACCACCGCGGACCAGATCTTCCCGGTCGCCGAAGTCGTCCGCTACCTCAGCCAGTTCATGACCCTCTACCCCGGCGACGTCATCAACACCGGCACCCCGGCCGGCGTCGCCCTGGGCCGCCCCGAGCCCAAGCCGTACCTGCGGGCCGGCGACGTGGTCGAGCTCGAGATCGACGGCCTCGGCCGCCAGCGCCAGGTCCTCAAGGACGCGTAGACCTCCTCCCGGCTCCCGAGGGGCGCCCGGCGCACGTGCTGCGCCGGGCGCCCCTGGCATATTCCCCGGGCGGCGTAACCGTCGTACGAACGGGTCGTTATTCCGTGCGAAAGTGCAACACCAGATCGCATGGGGGTGGGAAATGCCCACAACTCGCTGGACCCGTGAACTCCTGGAGTACGCGGTGGCGTCCTCACGAACACTGTCGGAAGCCATGGGCAAACTCGGCCTGGACCCAAAGAGTCCGACCCGCAAATACATCCGGGTCCGACTGAGGAAGTTGGGTGTGGACACCTCGCACTTCGAACGGGAAGGAGGCCGTTGGACGCGGGAAGTCCTCGCGTCCGCTGTAGCCGCTTGCACGAACATGACCGAGGTGCTGCGTCACTTGGGGGTCGAGGTCGTAGGTGGTCAGCACACGCACATCAGCCGCCGCATTCGCGCGTTCGGCATCGACACGTCGCACTTCTTCGTCACGTCCCGTGGTTCACGCGGCTGTTCCCCGCAAGAGGTCCTGGCGAAGCAGGACCCCAGCACCGCCCGCCGCATGCAGAGCGATCGGCTCAAGCGAGCGATGCTGGCCAACGGTGTGATCGAGCGCTGCGCGCTCTGCGGCACCGGACCCGAGTGGTGCGACCGCCCACTGCCTCTTGAGGTCGACCACCTCAACGGTGACTGGCGCGACAACCGCCTGCCCAACCTCCGCCTCCTGTGCCCGAACTGTCACTCGACAACGGACACCTATCGAGGGCGGGGCAAGCTTCGCGCCCGGAACGGGGTCCGGTGAACTCCGGCGCCCCGTACACACGCGAACTGTTGGCGCAGGCAGCGGCACAATGCCGCTCCATGGAGGAGACCGCGGCTTTCCTCGGCCGGACCCCCTACGCGAATCTGCACCGCTACCTCGAAAAGCGATTCGCCGACTTCGAAATCGACATCTCCCACTTCCGGAGCCCTTCCGCTCGCGGCCGCAAACGGCCGCGGCCCACGCCCGCGGAACTCCGAGTAGCCGTTGCACGCTCCGTATCCGTGGCCGAGACGCTTCGCCGCATCGGCCGGACCGACGGCACTCGAAGCCGCGCCCTGCTCCGTTCCTGGATGGCTGAGGACGAGCTGGACACCAGCCACTTCCTCGGTCAGGCCCACGGGAACAAGCACGGGACCAAGCACCGCAAATCGGCGGCCGACATTCTGGTCGCACGTACCAGCGGCTACCGCACCGCGGCCGTACTCCTGCGCAGGGCCCTCGCGGAAACCGGCATTCCCGCCCGGTGCGCGCAATGCGGTGTCGGTGAGATCTGGCACGGCAGACCAATGACCCTGGAAGTCGACCACATCAACGGCGACCGCCTGGACGACAGTCCGGACAATCTGCGGCTGCTCTGTCCGAACTGCCACGCTGTAACCGATACATGGTGCCGGGGAGGTATGCGCGCCACCCGCCGATAAACCGTATGGAACACCCCAGCCGCCACCCGTTACCATGGGTGGCGGCTAGCGGCGGTGGCGCAGTAGGCGACGCGGCAGACTTAGGATCTGTGGCCCTTGATCGGGCTTGAGGGTTCGAATCCCTTCCGCCGCACCCATGATGGCCTGCGAATCCACGGAAGGGTTCGCAGGCCATCATTCTGCCCGCGGACCCTCACCCCACCAGCTCCCGCACCACCGGCACCAGCGCCCGGAACGCCTTCCCGCGGTGGCTGATGGCGTTCTTCTCGTCCGGCGTGAGCTCGGCGCAGGTGCGGGACTCCCCCAGCGGCTGGAGGATCGGGTCGTAGCCGAAGCCGTTCGGGCCGTGCGGCTCGAAGCGCAGGGTGCCGAGGAGGCGGCCTTCGACGACGTGTTCGGTGCCGTCGGGGAGGGCGAGGGCGGCGGCGCACATGAAGTGGGCGGCCCGGTGGGGGTGGTCGATGTCGGAGAGCTGGGCGAGGAGGAGGTCCAGGTTGGCGCGGTCGTCGCCGTGCTTGCCGGCCCAGCGGGCGGAGAAGATGCCGGGGGCGCCGCCGAGGACGTCGACGCAGAGGCCGGAGTCGTCGGCGACGGCGGGCAGGCCGGTGGCCTGGGCCAGGGCGTGTGCCTTCAGGAGGGCGTTCTCGGCGAAGGTGACGCCGGTTTCCCTGACGTCGGGGATCTCGGGGTAGGCGTCGGCGCCGACGAGTTCCACGCCGAGCCCGGCGTCGGCCAGGATGGCGTGGAGCTCGGCGACCTTGTGGGCGTTGCGGGTGGCGAGGACCAGGCGGGTGTGCGGCATGGTCTCGATTATCCCGGTGCCCGTCAGCCGGATGTGCAGACGGTGGAGAGCCCGGCGGCGGCGTCGGCGACGGGGGTGAGGTCGGGGGTCTTGCCCGCGTCGGCGGCGGTGCGGGCGTTGTCGACGGCCTTCTGGAGGTCGTCGACGGCCTTGGTGACGTCGGCGTTGCCGGTTTTGTCGCCGAGGGTGGCGAGGTGGTCGGCGATCTGGTCGAGCGCGGTGGCGGCGCCTTGCGGGTCGTTGCCCGCGTTGCTCACCGCGTTCTGCAGGTTCTGGACGTCGCCGGCGACCTGGGCGGCGACGGTGGCGCAGTCGAGGGCCTTGTCGACGGCGTTGACGGCGTCGGCGGCGCCGCAGCCGGTGAGGGCGGCGGCGCCGAGTGCGGTGGCGGCGGCGAGTGCGGCGAGGCGGCGGCGGGTGCGTGGCTGCATGTCACTGAACACGCACCGCACCGCTGCCGGGTTGCACTCCCCGGACCGCTTCTTGGTCAGCCCTTGGTGATCTGTTCGATCTCTTCGAGTGCCGCGCGCTGCAGCGCGTCGAGTTCGACGCAGCCTCCGACGGCCAGGTCGAGCAGGGTACCCAGCTCCTTGCGGTCGAAGGGCTGGCCCTCGGCGGTGCCCTGGACCTCGACGAAGCGGCCGTCGCCGGTGCAGACGACGTTCATGTCGGTCTCGGCGCGGACGTCCTCCTCGTAGCAGAGGTCGAGCATGGGCACCCCGTCGATGATGCCGACGCTGACCGCGCTGACGGTGCCGTTCAGGGGCTGGGCCTTGGCGCGCAGCAGCTTGCGGCCGTGCATCCAGGTGACGGCGTCGGCGAGGGCGACGTAGGCGCCGGTGATGGCGGCGGTGCGGGTGCCGCCGTCGGCCTGGAGGACGTCGCAGTCGAGGACCACGGTGTTCTCGGCGAGTGCCTTGTGGTCGATGACGGCGCGCAGGGAGCGGCCGATGAGGCGGGAGATCTCGTGGGTGCGTCCGCCGATCTTGCCGCGTACGGATTCGCGGTCGCCGCGGGTGTTGGTGGAGCGCGGGAGCATGGAGTACTCGGCGGTCACCCAGCCTTCGCCGCTGCCCTTGCGCCAGCGGGGCACGCCCTCGGTGACGGAGGCGGTGCAGAGGACCTTGGTGTCGCCGAAGGAGATGAGCACCGATCCTTCGGCGTGCTTGCTCCAGCCACGCTGGATGGTGACGGGGCGGAGCTGGTCGGCTGTGCGGCCGTCGATACGAGACATGGCGACGAGCCTAGCCGTAAGTGAACCGCGGGCCCGTGCCGGTTGCGGAACGGGCCCCCTGCGGGTGATCAGGTCCGGCGGGCCGGGGTCAGAGCATGTCCTCGATCTCGGCGGCGAGGGGGTCGGCGTCGGTGCCGATGACGACCTGGACGGCGTTGCCCATCTTCACGACGCCGTGGGCGCCGGCGGCCTTGAGCGCGGCCTCGTCGACGAGGGAGGGGTCGGCGACCTCGGTGCGGAGTCGGGTGATGCAGCCCTCGATCTCCTCGATGTTGTCGAGTCCGCCGAGCCCGGCGACGATCTTCTCTGCCTTGCTGGCCATCTGTAGCTCCTGGTTGTCTCGGCCGTTCGGTCCGATTTCACACGGTAGTGCAGGTGTGGACCGCATTTGCGGGGATGCATCTCTGACACAGCCGCGCCTCAACTGGTCTACACCACATTACCGCCAGGAGGTAGTGCCCATGAGCTCGGACGCCGCCGCAGGTCCGCGCCCCGGCCGCAGGTGGACGGGCACGCTCTTCCAGGGACTGCAGAAGATGGGCCGCAGCCTGCAGCTGCCCATCGCGGCGCTGCCGGCGGCGGGCATCCTGAACCGGCTGGGGCAGCCGGATGTGTTCGGCGCCGAGGGTCTGGGCTGGGACAACGTGGCGAGGGTGTTCGCCGGCGCGGGCGGTGCGCTGCTGGACGGCTCGCTGGGGCTGCCGCTGCTGTTCGCGGTCGGTGTCGCGATCGGCATGGCGAAGAAGGCGGACGGTTCGACGGCGCTGGCGGCGGTCGTGGGCTTCCTCGTCTATTACGGGGTGCTGCACCAGTTCCCGCAGGACTGCCCGCGGGGGACGGTGTTCGTGCAGGCGAGCATGATCAGCGGTGCCTGCATCCCGCCGGACACGCCCGCGGCGGCCGCCCCTGCCGCGTACCAGAACCCGGGGGTCTTCGGCGGGATCGTGATCGGGCTGCTGACGGCCTTCTTCTGGCAGCGCTACCACCGCACGCGGCTGGTGGACTGGCTGGGCTTCTTCAACGGGCGGCGGCTGGTCCCGATCATCATGTCCTTCGTGGCCATCGTCTTCGCGGCGCTGTCGCTGTGGGTGTGGCCGCCGATCGGGAGCGGTCTGACGAACTTCAGCCAGTGGCTGAGCGATCTGGGGTCGTGGGGGGCGGGCATCTTCGGTGTGGCGAACCGGGCGCTGCTCACGGTGGGACTGCACACGTTCCTGAACGTCTTCGTGTGGTTCCAGTTCGGCGACTGGACCAAGCCGGACGGCCAGGTCGTGCACGGGGACATCAACCGGTTCCTGCAGGGCGACCCGACGGCGGGGCAGTTCACGTCGGGCTTCTTCCCGGTCATGATGTTCGCGCTGCCCGCCGCGGCGCTGGCGATCACGCACTGCGCCCGCCCAGAGCGCCGCAAGGAGGTCGGCGGCCTGATGCTGTCGGTGGGTCTGACCTCGCTGGTCACCGGGATCACGGAGCCGGTCGAGTACTCCTTCCTCTTCATCGCGCCGGCGCTGTACGCGATCCACGCGGTGCTGACCGGGGTCTCGATGGCGGTCACCTGGGCGCTGGGGGTGCACGACGGTTTCAGTTTCTCGGCCGGTCTCATCGACTACGTCGTCAACTGGTCCCTGGCGACCAAGCCGTGGCTGATCATCCCGATCGGGCTGGTGTTCGCGGCGGTGTACTACGTGCTCTTCCGGCTGGTGATCACGCGCTTCGACCTGGCGACGCCGGGGCGGGAGCCGGAGGGGGTCGCGGAGGAGATGACACGGGACAACCTCAAGGCGTAGCGGAGGCGTCACCCTCCGAACTGTGGTCTAGACCACACGGAGCCAAACGTTCCTCTGCGCGTCAAGTGCATGTTAAGACTGGTCTACACCACTGAGTGGTTCAGACCAGGAGGAACTCCATGACGACCGCCACCACGACGGCGGCTCCCGCGGCGAAGAAGCGGGGCTCCGGCCTTTTCCAAGGCCTGCAGAAGGTCGGCCGCAGCCTCCAGCTGCCGATCGCCGTCCTGCCGGCGGCGGGCATCCTGCTCCGCCTGGGTCAGCCCGATGTCTTCGGGGCCGACGGCCTCGGCTGGGACAAGGTGGCGTCCGTCTTCGCGACTGCGGGCGGCGCCGTCTTCGACAACCTCCCGATGCTCTTCTGCATAGGCGTGGCCATCGGCTTCGCCAAGAAGGCCGACGGCTCCACCGCGCTCGCGGCCCTCGTCGGCTTCCTGGTCTACAGCAACGTCCTGAAGGCCTTCCCCGTCACCGAGGCGAAGGTCCAGAGCGGCGCCGACATCGCCGCCACGTACAACAACCCGGGCGTGCTCGGCGGCATCGTGATGGGCCTGCTCGCCGCCGTCCTGTGGCAGCGCTACCACCGCACCCGGCTGGTGGACTGGCTCGGCTTCTTCAACGGCCGCCGGCTCGTCCCGATCATCATGGCCTTCGTCGGCACCCTGGTCGGTGTCTTCTTCGGTCTGGTCTGGGAGCCCATCGGCGACGCCATCAGCAACTTCGGCGAGTGGATGACCGGGCTCGGCTCGGTCGGCGCCGCGCTCTTCGGCCTGATCAACCGTGGTCTGATCCCGATCGGCATGCACCAGTTCGTGAACTCGGTGGCCTGGTTCCAGCTCGGCGACTTCACCAACTCCGCGGGCACCGTGGTGCACGGCGACCTCACCCGGTTCTTCGCCGGTGACGGCAGCGCCGGACAGTTCATGTCCGGCTTCTTCCCGATCATGATGTTCGGCCTCCCGGCCGCGGCCCTGGCCATGGCCCACACGGCCCGCCCCGAGCGCCGCAAGGCCGTGCTCGGCATGATGCTCTCGCTCGCCCTGACCTCCTTCGTCACCGGTGTCACGGAGCCGATCGAGTTCTCGTTCATGTTCATCGCGCCGTTGCTCTACGCCATCCACGCGGTGCTCACCGCGGTGTCGATGGCGGTCACCTGGGCGCTCGGCGTCCACGCGGGCTTCACCTTCTCGGCCGGCGCCATCGACTACATCCTGAACTGGAACCTGGCGACCAAGCCATGGCTGATCATCCCGATCGGCCTGTGCTTCTCGGTGATCTACTACGTGCTCTTCCGCTTCGCGATCGTGAAGTTCAACCTCCCCACCCCGGGCCGCGAGCCCGAGGAAGAGGTCGAGGACCTCACCAAGGCGTAGCGACCGCGCCCGTACGGACGAGGCCCCCGCAACCGACCGGGTTGCGGGGGCCTCGCCCGTGCCGGGGGGCCGGGTGAGGTCAGATCTCGTAGACCGCGCCGGCCTTCGCCAGCTCGACCGGGCCGTCGTAGACCGCGCGGGCGTCGTCGAGGTTGACCTGGGGGTCGGTCCACGGCGGGATGTGGGTGAGGACCAGGCGGCCGGCGCCGGCGCGGTCGGCGTACTCGCCGGCCTCGCGGCCGTTGAGGTGCAGGCCGGGGATGTCCTCCTTGCCGTGCGTGAAGGAGGCCTCGCACAGGAAGAGGTCGGTGCCCTCGGTCAGGGTCAGCAGGGCGTCGCTCCGGCCGGTGTCACCGGAGTAGGTGAGGGTGCGGCCCGCGTGCTCGATGCGGAAGCCGTAGGCCTCGACGGGATGGCTGACCATGTCCGCGGTGACGGTGAACGGGCCCAGCCGGAACGCCCCGGGTTCCAGGGTGCGGAAGTCGAAGACCTCGCTCATGCACTTCTCGTCGGGCACGTCCCCGTAGGCGCTCGCGAGGCGGCGCTCGGTGCCGTCCGGTCCGTAGACGGGGATGGCGTGGGCGGGGCCGCCCTCGTGGCGGTAGTAGCGGGCGACGAAGTAGCCGAGCATGTCGATGCAGTGGTCGGCGTGCAGATGGCTCAGCAGGACGGCGTCGAGGTCGTAGAGACCGCAATGGCGTTGCAGCTCGCCGAGGGCGCCATTGCCCATGTCGAGCAGCAACCGGAAGTCGTCGGCCTCGACGAGGTAGCTGGAGCAGGCCGAGTCCGCGGACGGAAACGACCCCGAGCAGCCGACGACGGTGAGCTTCATGTGCAGAAACCTCCGTGGATTGTTCCGGGGGTCTTGCGTTGGCGCGCCACGATGCCCCATTCCGTAGGGGAATGGGGGGAGGGCGGGAGCGACCCGCCATGTGTTCTTGAGCGTAAGGCGCACGGGCTGCGCGTGCTCCTCTGCGGAGCCCCGTTGTGGGCGGAATCACCAGTACGGCGCCCTCGTCGCCGGAACTTCGCCGGGACGGGGGCGCCGCGAGGGTGTGGTGCGTGAGGCCTCAGGCCCAGAGCTGGCCGTGCAGGGCGGCGACCGCCGCCTCGGTGGACTCGGCGGTGTAGATGCCGGTCGACAGGTACTTCCAGCCGCCGTCGGCGACGACGAACACGATGTCGGCCCGCTCGCCCGCGCGTTCGGCCTTGCGGGCGACGCCGAGCGCGGCGTGCAGGGCGGCTCCTGTGGAGACGCCGGCGAAGATGCCCTCCTGCTGGAGGAGTTCACGGGTGCGGCGGACGGCGTCGGCGGAGCCGACGGAGAAGCGGGTGGTGAGGACGGACTCGTCGTAGAGCTCGGGGATGAAGCCCTCGTCGAGGTTGCGCAGTCCGTAGACCAGGTCGTCGTAGCGCGGCTCGGCGGCGACGATCTGCACGCCGGGGACCTTCTCGCGCAGGTAGCGGCCGACGCCCATGAGGGTGCCGGTGGTGCCCAGCCCGGCGACGAAGTGGGTGATCGAGGGCAGGTCGGCGAGGATCTCGGGGCCGGTGGTCGCGTAGTGGGCGCCGGCGTTGTCGGGGTTGCCGTACTGGTAGAGCATCACCCAGTCGGGGTGCTGCGCGCTGAGTTCCTTGGCGACGCGCACGGCGGTGTTCGACCCACCGGCGGCCGGGGAGGGGATGATCTCGGCGCCCCACATGGTGAGCAGTTCGCGCCGCTCGGAGGAGGTGTTCTCGGGCATGACGCAGACCATGCGGTAGCCCTTGAGCTTCGCGGCCATGGCCAGCGAGATGCCGGTGTTGCCGGAGGTGGGCTCCAGGATCGTGCAGCCGGGGGTGAGGCGACCGGAGCGTTCGGCCTGCTCGATCATGTGCAGGGCCGGGCGGTCCTTGACCGAGCCCGTGGGGTTGCGGTCCTCCAGCTTGGCCCAGACGCCGACCTCGGCGGAGGGGGACAGGCGCGGCAGCCGTACCAGCGGGGTGTTGCCGACGGCTGCCAGCGGGCTGTCGTACCGCATCAGGACATTCCACCGGCGACGGCGGGGAGGATGGTGACGCTGTCGCCGTCGGTCAGCTTGGTGGAGATGCCGTCGAGGAAGCGGACGTCCTCGTCGTTGAGGTACACGTTCACGAAGCGGCGCAGCCGGCCCGCGGCGTTCTCGTCGACGATGCGCTCGCGGATGCCGGCGTGGCGGCTGTCGAGGTCGGTCAGGAGCTCGTCGATCGTGCTGCCGCTGCCGTCGACGGCCTTGGCGCCGCCGGTGTAGCTGCGAAGGATGGTCGGGATGCGGACCTCGATGGCCATGCGGGGCTCCAGTCGGAAGGGGCGTCGTGTGGTGCGGACGGCGGTGCGGCGGCGTCCCGGTGCGCGCGGCCCCGCGGACGGGGTCCGGTGGGCGGTCCGGAGCGCGCGAGCGGGGTGCGGCCGGCGCGTCAGGGGCGGGGACATGCCGCGCCGGCGAGGCGGCACAAGTCGACGTACAGCCGCGCCACGAGCAGGGTGCCCGGCGCCTTGTCGCTCACGTCGTGGAGAACCATGGGGTCATCGTATCGATTCCCCCCTGCCGTCAGAGACGGTCGTCCCATGATGCGGACCGCGCTGTCTCAGATGTAGGCGTCGACGATCTCGACGGGTTCCTCGGTGACCTCGCCGTCCACGATCCGGAAGGAACGGAACTGGAAGGGCCCGGCGTCGTCGGTGTCGGCGGTGGAGACCAGCACGTAGTGCGCGCCGGGTTCGTTGGCGTAGGAGATGTCGGTGCGCGAGGGGTAGGCCTCGGTGGCGGTGTGCGAGTGGTAGATGACCACCGGCTCCTCGTCGCGGTCGTCCAGGTCGCGGTAGAGCTTGAGGAGGTCCCCGGAGTCGAACTCGTAGAACGTGGGCGAGCGGGCCGCGTTGAGCATCGGAATGTGCCGCTCGGGCCGGCCGCTGCCGGCCGGTCCCGCGATCACGCCGCACGCCTCGTCGGGGTGGTCGGCACGGGCGTGGGCGACGAGCGCGTCGTGCAGGGCACGGGTGAGGGTCAGCATGGTCGTCAGGATAAGCAGAGGCCCCCGTACGGGGGTACGGAGGCCTCTGCGCGGACGCCGGCCCCGAACCGGGCCGCGGGCGGCTACTCCTGGGCGAGGGCCAGCGGCGCGTCGGTGCGGTTGCGCCGCTTGGCGGCCTGGTAGCCGACGGCGAGTACGGCCGACCACACGAGCCACACGTACAGGCCGAGCCGGGTGTCGGCGTTGATCGCCATGAGGACGACGACCAGCACCAGGGCCGCGATGGCCAGCCAGTTGGTGACGGGCGCGCCCGGCATCCGGAAGTCGGAGGCGGGCAGCAGCCCGGTGCGGACCCTGGCCCGGTACCGCAGGTGCGCGGCCAGGATCATGATCCAGGTCCACAGTCCCGCGCAGGTGGCGACCGAGGTGATGTAGAGGAAGGCCTTGCCCGGCGAGAC
Source organism: Streptomyces sp. MI02-7b (assembly GCF_033793585.1). Taxonomy (NCBI): domain Bacteria; kingdom Bacillati; phylum Actinomycetota; class Actinomycetes; order Kitasatosporales; family Streptomycetaceae; genus Streptomyces; species Streptomyces sp. MI02-7b. The sequence continues at coordinate 27,471 of NZ_JARAWX010000028.1, forward strand.
CACGTTGACGATCACGCCGATGCCCATGACCAGGGTGGACCCGACGAGCGCGGGCAGCGGCAGGCGCCGGCCGCTGAGGTTGCCCATGGTCCGGGGTGCCTCACCGTTGACGGCCAGGCCGCGCAGCATGCGGCCGGTGGAGTAGATGCCGGAGTTGCACGAGGACAGGGCGGCGGTGAGGACCACGAAGTTCATGATCCCGGCCGCGCCGGGGATGCCGACCTGGGCGAAGACCTGGACGAACGGGCTGACGCCGGGGGTGTACTTGGTCCAGGAGAAGACCGACAGCAGGACGATCAGCGCGCCGACGTAGAAGATGCCGATGCGGACCGGGAGGGTGTTGATCGCCTTGCGCAGGGTCTGCTTGGGGTTCTCGGCCTCACCGGCGGTGATGCCGACCAGTTCGACGCCGAGGTAGGCGAAGATGACGCCCTGCATGGCGAGCATGGCCTGCCAGGCGCCGTGGGGCGCGAAGCCGCCGTCGGCCCACAGGTGGGTGACCGAGGCGGTGTCGCCGGCCGCGGAGAAGCCGAAGGTCAGCACGCCGACGCCGATGACGATCATGGCGATGATGGCGGTGACCTTGATGGTGGAGAACCAGAACTCCAGCTCGCCGAAGAGCTTGACCGAGACCAGGTTCGCGACGAAGAGCACCACCAGCGCGACGGCCGCGGTGGACCAGACCGGGATCGCGGGCCACCAGAAGTTGAGGTACGCGCCCGCGGCCGTGACCTCGGACATGCAGGCGGTGACCCACAGCGCCCAGTACGACCAGCCGGTGGCGAAGCCCGCGAACGGCCCGAAGAACTCGCGGGCGTAGTCGGCGAAGCTGCCGGAGGTGGGGCGGTAGGTCAGGAGTTCGCCGAGGGCCCGCATGATAAAGAAGATCACCACGCCGGCTGCGGCGTAGCAGGCGATCAGGCTGGGTCCGATGTTCGCGATGCCGGTGCTGGAGCCGTAGAAGAGGCCGGTGCCGATGGCGCCGCCGATGGCGATCATCTGGACCTGGCGGGCGTTCAGCGCCCGCTTGTAGCCCTCCGCGGTCGCGGTTCCCTCGGCCCCGCTGCCGGACTCGTGCTCGACCTGCGTCGAGGTCATGTCTGCTGTGCCTTTCTCCATGCCCGGCCGGCCGTGTACGGCTCGGAACGGGCTCCGATCCCCCCGGATGGTTGGAGGTGCACGCCGGGGTCGACCGGCCACGCGACCGACCGCGACGTGGGTGGTGTCACGGCCGGTGGTCGAGGATTCGTATCACGGGGCGGGCGTCGGGCACGCAGCGCAAATGTGTCACACGCCACAGGCGGAGGCGGACAAAAGGTGCGCCGAATGGGAATGCGGCCGGTCGCGGTGTCGCGATCGTTATCCGGATTTGAGCGTCCTCTGAGCGGACGGCGAGGGGTGCGGCGGGGGTACGGCGGACGGCCGCGGGGCGAGCGGAGCCCGCTCGGCGGGCTCCCCGGTCACATCCGCGGGCTCCCCGGTCACACCTGGAGGGTGGCCACCAGGCTCTCCTGCAGACCGCCCAGCCACAGGTAGGCCAGGACGAGCGGCTTGCGCTCGTCGGAGTCGGGGAGGTGGTAGAGCTCGTTCTCCTCGTCGTCGGTGACCTCCAGCCGGGACCCCAGGGTCAGCCGCAGGTCGTTGAGGGTTCCGAGCCACTGCAGCGCCCCGGCCTCGGCCAGGGTCAGCACCGCTCCCCCGCGCCGGCCCGGGTCGAGCGCGTCGAGGCTGCGGACCACCGCGAGGGCGTCGCCGCGCTTGCGGGCGCGCAGGTCGTTCTCGGTGAAGCGGCGGAATTCCGCGGAGTCGGCCGTCTCCTCGTACGCGTCGGGGAACAGCCGGGCCAGGGCCGGGTCCCGCGGGGGCTTGGTCGGGCCGTCCTCGAAGAGTCCGGCGAAGGGGTCGGCCGGACCGCCGTCGTCGGTACCGCCGTCGCCGTCGCCGGGCCCGATCAGCTCCAGGAGCTGAACGGCCAGGTTGCGCAGGATGGAGATCTCGACCTCGTCGAGTGCGACGGCGGCGGTGCCACCGGGCGTGGACTCGAAGTACCCGGGCATGTGTGTCTCAGCCGTCCTCATGGTGCTCGGCGGTGGTGCTCGATGGTGGTGGTTGTCTGCGTGCGGTGCTCCGCGGGGCGGTGCCACCGCGCCGTGCGGTGCTCAGCGGTCCTGGGTGAGCGTGGCCCACAGCCCGTACCCGTGCATCGCCTGCACGTCACGTTCCATCTCCTCGCGGGTGCCGCTGGAGACCACGGCCCGCCCCTTGTGGTGGACGTCGAGCATCAGCTTGGTGGCCTTGTCCTTCGGATAGCCGAAGTACGCCTGGAAGACGTAGGTCACGTAGCTCATCAGATTGACCGGGTCGTTGTGGACGACGGTCACCCAGGGAACGTCCGGGGACGGCGCCTCGAAGGGGGCCTCGCTCGACTCGGTCCGTTCGATCTCTGCGGGGGCGACACTCACGGCACCCATGCTGTCACCAGATCCCGCCCGCAGGGAAACCGGCCTCCGAGAAATCGTCACTCTGACGAGAGTTGGGGGTAGCATCCTGGCCATGAGCTCTGCAGACCTGGGGCTGCCCGTGGCCGTCCCCTCCACCGCGCTCTTCACCGACCGGTACGAGCTGACCATGCTGCAGGCCGCGCTGCGCAGCGGCGCGGCCGACCGCCGTTCGGTGTTCGAGGTGTTCACCCGCCGGCTGCCCGAGGGGCGGCGCTACGGGGTCGTCGGCGGCACCGGGCGCCTGCTCGACGCGGTGGAGAACTTCCGCTTCGACGACGGCATCCTCGGCTACCTGGAGCGCGAGCGGGTCGTGGACGCCGCCACCTTGAGGTGGCTGGCGGACTACCGCTTCCGCGGCGACGTCCTCGGCTACCCCGAGGGCGAGGTGTACTTCCCCGGCTCGCCGATCCTGCGGGTGGAGGGCACCTTCGCCGAGGCGGTGCTGCTGGAGACCGTGGTGCTGTCGATCCTCAACCACGACAGCGCCATCGCCGCCGCCGCCTCCCGGATGGCCGTGGCCGCCGGCGGCCGCCCGCTGATGGAGATGGGCGCCCGCCGGGCGCACGAACTGGCGGCGGTGGCCGCCTCCCGCGCCGCCTACGTCGGCGGTTTCGTGTCGTCGAGCAACCTGGCCGCCGGCTTCCGGTACGGCCTGCCCACCATCGGCACCAGTGCGCACGCCTTCACCCTGCTCCACGACAACGAGCGGGACGCCTTCACCGCCCAGGTGGAGTCGCTGGGCCGCGGCACCACCTTGCTGGTCGACACCTACGACGTGGCCGAGGCGGTCCGCGCGGCCGTCGAGATCGCCGGCCCTGAGCTCGGCGCGGTGCGCATCGACTCCGGCGACCTGCTGCTGCTCGCCCACCGGGTGCGGCAGCAACTGGACGACCTCGGCGCCAAGGACACCCGGATCGTGGTCACCTCCGACCTGGACGAGTACGCGATCGCCTCGCTGGCGGCGGCTCCGGTGGACGCGTACGGCGTGGGCACCTCCGTGGTCACCGGCAGCGGCCACCCGACCTGCTCGATGGTCTACAAGCTGGTCGCCCGCGCCGCCTCCGACGCCCCGGACGCCCCGCTGGTGCCGGTCGCCAAGAAGTCGATGGGCGGCAAGACCAGCGTCGGCGGCCGCAAGTGGGCGGCGCGCCGGCTGGACGCCGACGGCGTCGCGGAGGCCGAGGTCGTCGGGACCGGGCCGGTGCCGGCGGTGCTGGCCGACCGGCAGCTGCTGGTGCCGCTGGTGACCGGCGGCGAGGTCGTCGCCCGCGAGCCGCTGGAGGCCGCGCGCACCCGGCACGTGGAGGCGCGCGCCGGCCTGCCGCTGTCGGCCACCCAGCTCTCCCGCGGCGAGCCGACACTGCCCACGGAGTACGTCACCTACTGAGGCGCCCTGCCGCGAAGAGGGCGCACTCCGTACAGTCGATGGACCGCGAGCAACGGAAGGACGGATCCCTGATGCACCGGGCACTGATCGTCGTGGACGTGCAGAACGATTTCTGCGAGGGCGGCAGCCTGGCCGTCGCCGGCGGCGCCGCTGTGGCCGCCGCGATCACCGACCTGATCGGGGACGGCACGGCCGGCTACCGGTACGTCGTGGCGACCCGCGACCACCACATCGAACCCGGCGACCACTTCTCGGAGCGGCCGGACTACATCCACACCTGGCCGGTGCACTGCGTGGCCGGTACCGAGGGCGTGGGCTTCCACCCCAACTTCGCCCCGGCGGTCGCCTCCGGCGCGGTGGACGCGGTCTTCGACAAGGGCCACTACTCGGGCGCGTACAGCGGTTTCGAGGGCACCGACGAGAACGGCACCGGCCTGGCGCAGTGGCTGAGCGGGCACGGGGTCAGCGAGGTCGACGTGGTGGGCATCGCCACCGACCACTGCGTCCGGGCGACCGCGCTGGACGCGGTCCGCGCGGGCCTGCGCACCCGGGTGCTGCTGGACCTGACGGCCGGGGTGATGCGGGAGACGACGGACCGGGCGACGGACGAGCTGCGGGCCGCCGGCGCGGAGCTGACCGGCAAGCCGGTCGTGGGCGCGGCGTAGATCCCGCGGGTCAGTGTGCGGCGGGGCGCCGGGCGGTCGGGCCCAGCAGGGCCGCGATGGACTGCCAGGCTTCGGCGGGGGCGGCCGGGATGCGCCGCCAGACCAGGCCGTCGGGGTGGTGCAGGACGGCGTTGATCTCGTCGCCGGTGGGCGGCTCGAGGTTGCCCGCCAGGCGGGCGGTGCGGAAGCCCAGGTTGCGCAACCGGGTCAGGGCGCGCTGCCGGTTCGCGGAGACGACGATCACCCGTATGTGGTCGTCCGGGGTGCCACCGGGCGAGGGGAGCCGGAGGGCGACGATGACGTCGCCGCTCGGGAGCCTGGTGAACCCGCCACTGGCCATGAGCACATGATCTGCGGATCGGCCCCCGTCCACCAGGGGACGGGGGCCGATCAGGTCATTTCGAGCGATGCGTGATCACTTGTGGGACGGGCCGACCTTGATCGTGATAGTGCTGCCGTCCCTGGCCTCGTGCACGATCGAGATGCGGGTGTTGGTGGGGGACACCTTCACACCGCCCGTCGGGTTCGCGGAGGACCAGTAGGTGTTCTTGTCGTCGAAGACCGGGTTCCCGGCCTGGCTCGGGATCCGGGTGGCGACGCCGTTCTTGTGCAGGGTGATGGCGTCGGTGCGGGACGTCGTGAACGTGGAGTCGTAGGCCTGCACGCGGTTGCGCTGCAGCGTGCCGTCCTTCCACAGCAGCGGCTTGGGGTGGGCGTCGATCGGGAGGATCTTGCCCGCGCCCGGGTGCGCGCTGACGTTGTTGTCGTTCATCGAGGTGTCCCACAGCCAGACCAGCAGGCCGTTCTGGTACGCGTAGTGCTCGACCCAGTTGTCCTTGGGAGCGGCCCAGCCGAAGTTGTAGGGGCCGACCTTGAGGGTCTTGTCGTACGAGACGTACTGCCGGTTCTCGGCGATGTAGTACTGCGGGTACTCCGAGGAGAACGTGGAGCCCTTGGCGGTGAAGCCGTCGGCGGTCCAGCCGTTGTCGCCGTTCTCGGCGCCGTCGCTGAACACGGTCGCGCCGTCGGCGGTCAGCGTGATCGCGTCGGCCAGGAAGCCCTTCTGGGCCACGCCACCGTCGCTCTGGTAGCGGAAGCGGAGCTTGACCGACTGGCCCGCGTAGGCGTCCAGCGGGAAGGCCATGTCCTGGTAGGTGGCCGCGGTGCCGGTCAGGGCCGGCTTGCCGCTGGCGTCGCGCGGGAGCGGGGCGCCGCCGATGGTGCCGTCGATCGCGGTCCAGGTGGCGCCGCCGTCGGTGGACACCTCGGTGTAGAGGTAGTCGTAGTTCTCCTCGATGTCGTACCAGCCCTTGAGGGCCAGGCTCGCGGAGGACTTGCCGGTGAGGTCGACGTCGCGGGTGAGGGTGTTGCTCAGGTTGTCACCGCTGCCGCTCCACCACTGCTTGCTGCCCTCGGCCGGGGTCGCCAGCTGCGTGACCACGGTCTTCTTGGGGAGCGTGACGACCAGGCCCTGCTTGTCCTTGGTGTTGTACTCCGAGACACCGAGGGTGGTGGTCGACTTCGTGCCGGCCTTGGCGGTGGCGTAGTTCAGCCAGCCCAGCTGGAGCTTGTCCCAGGCCGTCATGTCGCCGGGCAGGTCGCCGATGGCGTCCTTGCCGGTGCCGAGCCAGGAACCGGAGGACATCAGGGTCCAGAAGCCGGTGGAGTTCTCGGCGGTGTTGGTGGTGTCGTAGTGGTCCGGCAGACCGAGGTCGTGGCCGAACTCGTGGGCGAAGACGCCGAGGCCGCCGTTCTCGGGCTGCACGGTGTAGTCGCCGACCCACACGCCGGTGTCGCCGATCTGGGTGCCGCCGAGCAGGTTGCCGGCCGGACCGGTCGCGCCCGCGTCGGTGCCGAAGGCGTACCAGCGGTGCGCCCAGATCGCGTCCTCGCCCTGGGCGCCGCCGCCGGCGGACTCGTCCTCGCCGGCGTGCACGATCTGGAAGTGGTCGATGTAGCCGTCGGGCTCGTTGAAGTTGCCGTCGCCGTCGTAGTCGTAGCGGTCCCACTGGTCGTACTCGGCCAGCTTCGCCTTGATCGTGGCGGCGGAGTCACCGGCGGCCTTGCGCGCGTCGACCCACTTGTTCACCGCGTCGGCGACGAGGTTCCAGGTGCAGGTGTCGCACTTGTTGCTGCCGTAACGGGCCTCGTTCCAGTCGACCTTGACCCAGTCGGCGACCTCGCCGGCGACCGAGTAGCGACCGGAGGACTGCTTCTCGTAGTACTTCGCCATCGACTCCTTGGAGGAGGAGTGCGAGAAGTACAGGTCCTGGAAGTGCTGGCGGTTGTAGTCCGCCTGCCACGCCGTGCTGTTGTCCTTGCGACGGTCGGGCTTGGCTATCGTGTTGTGCGCGGGACCGGTCGTGCCGCCGTAAGCGGGGTCGGTCTTGTCGCCGAACTCGGCGAGGATCACGAAGATCTTGTCGGTCTTCTCGCGCTTGAGCTCGACGTACTTCTTCTTGCCGAGCTTCACCACGCCCGAGGCACCGCGGTCCTCGACCTTGGACTTGCCGGATATGACCTGCTCGATCGCCTGCTGGCGCTGGGACGCCTGACGCTCGCTCAGCGGGCCCTTCAGGTCGTGGGCGACACGCTCCGACCGAGCCGGGTCCTTGCGCACGACGCTGCGGGCCTGCGAGTCGGCCTGGGCTGCCGCGACGGGGAAGGCGGTGGCACCTATTGCGGCGATCGCCACGGCCAGAGCGGCGGATCTGATCGTCCGTCGGTGGCTTATCACTGTGATTTGACCTCCCTAGGGTGAGGCCATTGCACCGGAGTGACGTGAGAAAAGACAGATCTTGACTTGCTCATGACCGCCAAGTACGGTGAGCGACCGGTCCGTTGCGCATAGCGGACGAAGCGGCATGCCCAAGCGGCCGGACGACAGCGATCGTTGGGCCTTGCGGAGATCGCGATGCGACCCCTTGCGCCCCCCGTGCTTCCGCACCGTGGGTTAGGTCACGCTTACCGGACGTTCCGTCCGGGCATCCCGAAACGTAGAGTCGGTGGATGGCGTGCCACGTGTGAACCATCCGAAAGACCGCCCTGGCCGACGCTTCGACACCCTCGACGTACACAAGGACGGATCTGCCATGCCGCGTCCCACCCCCGCCCAGATCTCCTACGGTTCGGCGACCGTGGTGCTCTCGACCCTGGCGATGCTGCTGCTGTCCGAGGCACGTTCGGGCACCGGCGTCGCGGTCATCGCGGCCGCCGGGTTGCTGCTCGGCGTCCTGGTCGCCGTCACGGTGCCCATCCCGGCCGCCGGCCGCCGCGCCCGCGGTGCGCAGACCGCCACCCCGGTCCCGCGTCCCCGGGTGCGCAGCGCCACCGAACCCCGTGTCGAGGAGCACTCGTTGCACCACTGAGCGCTTCGCCGCACGTCCCGGCACGACAACGGCCCCGGAGCCTTCGCTCCGGGGCCGTCGTGCGAGTCCTGCCGCCGGTCAGACCTTGACGACGACGGTCTTGGCCGCCTTGTCGTGCCAGCACTGGCGGTACGGCTTGTCCCACAGGTGCCACAGCACGTTCAGCAGCGAGAGGATGACGCCCACGCAGGGCACCACGCCGATGAAGGAGTACACCGCCGCACGGCCCCAGGCCGCGGAGCCGGGAGGGCTGCCGTCGGCGAGCTTCGCGACGCGGATCTTCATGACCTTCTTGCCGATGGTCTGGCCGGTGGACTGCAGCATCAGGGCCTCGTAGACGAACTGGCCGCCGAAAACGAGCAGTTCGATGACGAGGAAGGCGCCGGTGTCCGTGACCGACGTGCCCGTCACCACCAGGAGGATGATCAGCGCCACGAAGAACATGCCGAAGTCGATCAGCCGGGCGAGGAAGCGCTGCCCGCTGTCGGCCAGCGGCGGCATGCCCGCCAGGGCCGGGTCCACGGGCATCTGGCCGTAACCGGCGGGCGGAGCCTGCGGGTAGCCGTGGGGCGACCCGGGCTGCTGCGGGAACGGCGGCGGCTGCTGCTGGTCATAGGGGTTCTGGCCCTGAGGGTGAGGCTGCTGGCCGTACGGATTCTGGCCGTACGGATCCTGACCCCCCGAGCCGCCCTGCGGGTAACCGTAACCGGGCGGTTGATTCGAACTCATAGAGTGAGTAAATCAGCCGGGCATGACCCCGCATAGTGGCATTACGTCACGGCCCTGCGACGATCGTCACGGCGGGGCGTCAGCCCGCGGAGACGACAACGGTTTGCCCGGCTTTGTCGTGAAGGCACTGCCGGTAGGGCTTGTCCCACGTGCACCACAGCACCTCGATGATCCAGAAGATCGAGCCGCAGCACGGGATGATCGGCACCAGGGAGTAGACCGCCTCCCGCTTGAGCGCCGCCGGGGTCGAGGGGTTGGCGCCGTCGGCCAGCATGCCGACCCGCACCTTGAGCAGCTTCTTGCCCAGGCTCTGCCCGTAGCGGGTGAGCATCAGGACCTGGTAGACGAGGTAGACCACGGCGTAGATCACGCCCTCGGCGAAGCTCTGCCCCACGCCGCTGTTGTAGTCGTAGCCGCCCCAGAAGGCCCAGGTGATGGCGTAGATCGGGATGCCGATGATCAGGCCGTCGACGATGCGGGCGAGCAGCCGGCGGCCCCGGTGCGCCAGCGGCGGCATCCCGGCCAGCGGATCGGGCGCGGGCGCACCGCCGTAGGGGCTGTCGTACGGACCGCCCTGCGGGCTGCCGGGGTAGACCGGGGGCGGCTGGTCGTACGGGCCCCCGCCGGCGGGCGGAGACCCGGACGGCGGCGGCTGGGAGGGCTGCCGCGGCTCCTCGGGAGGCTTCGCGAACGGGTCCTCGGGCCGGTCGGTGCTCATGCCCCGAGTGAAACCCGGACGCCGTGGGGACGCCTCCGGCGTGGTCCGTTCGGGTGTCGGGTGCCCGGTGTCAGCCGTCGGGTGTCAGCGGTCCCCGGCCACGAAGGTGCGCGCCGCCTTGTCGTGCCAGCACTGGCGCCACGGGCGGTCGAAGACGCACCACAGCAGGCCGAGGAAGCCGATCACCAGGGCGTCCAGCACGGTGTGCGTGAGCCAGCGCCGCAGTGCCTGCCAGAAGCCCGGTTCGTACTGGGTCTCGACGTCGAGCACGCGCAGGCCGAGCAGCTTCTTGCCCAGCGTGCGGCCCCACTTGGCGGTCGGCAGCACCTCGTACAGCAGACCGGCGACGAGCACGACACCGAGGAGGATGCCGAGCTGCGCGCCCGTCGTGCCGTCGATCAGCCACACGGTGACCGTCCGGCCGCCCAGCCGGGCGGCATCCATCTTGTCCTGGACGTGCTCGTACGCGGCGCTGCCCAGCGGCACGGCGGCCGCGCCGACGATCGCGGCCATCAGCAGCGAGTCGACGACGCGGGCGACCAGCCGCTTGCCGAGCGGCCCGGGGCGGGCCTGTTCCTGCGCCGCGGCGAACGGGTCTTCTGCGGCGGCCCGCCACGGCGCGCGCGTGCCGGGCGTGCCCGCGGCGTCGCCGCCGTTGCCTGCGGTCCCGCTCTGCGCGGGCACGTGGGGCTGCCCCTGGCGGGCCAGTTCCTGCACCTGCTGGGCCCACGGGACGGGGTTCGCGTTCCGCGCCACGGGGGCGCCGGCGGTCGGCGCGGAGGAGATGGCCGGGGCGGGGGCGGGCCCGGGGGCCGGCGGCGGCGCGGGAACCGGCGAAGCCGCCGGGGCGGGTGCCGGAGCAGGGGCGGGCGCGGGAGCAGGGGCGGACACGGAGGTGGGTGTGGGGCCGGCAGCAGCGGGGGCAGGGGCAGGGGCGGACGCGGCAGCCCGGGGCGCGCCCCCGTGCTCCTGTGCGCCCCACGACACCCGCGGGGACGGCTCCTGCCGGGCCGGGTCGGCCGCCCACTCCGAGGCGGCCGGGCCGCGTTCGGCGGCGGGCGCCTGCGGGTCCTCGTCGAGGAACATCGGGCCCGACTCGTCCACCGCCGGAGTGCGGCGCACCGGCGGCGCGGGCGGGGCGGGCGTCACGGGCGCCGGAGGGGCGGCGGCCACCGCCGGGCCGGGCACCGCCAACGGGGCGCCCGTGGGCGGTGCGAGGTCCTCACCGGGCTGGGGCGCCGGACGGCTCGTGCCGGGGACCCACGCGGAACCGTTCCAGTACCGGATGTAACCCGGGATGGACGGGTCCGGGTAGTACCCGGGGCCGGGCACACCCCCGCCGCTGATTCCGGAGGTCATCGGTGACAACTCCCATCACGTCCCATCACGACCGCGCGCTCGACCGGTCCGCCGCCTCGGGCGTCCCAAGGAGGACATTAACGAAGAACCGACCCCCCGGAAGAGAGAAACGAGGCCCGGCCCGGGATCGGCATTCCAGGGCATTTCATCGCACCGGACCGGCTACGCTTCCCGCCTGACAGCCGCTCAGGGGAACGGGGGGAGCCGTCGTCCCGCAGGAGCCGTGCCGCGGCCGGAGAACCAGGTGTCTATCGCATGCATGCATCTGTCGCCGGAGCTTCGGGAAAAGTCCTCCCGATCATGGGAAGCCGCGTAATGGTGAGTGCCGGATGCGCTCTCTCCCGGTGCGGGCCCCGCGCTGCACCTCGCCGCGCAGTACCGCAAGGGGCCTTGTGCCGAGGAAAGGACGACGACGCCATGCAGACCGTGGTGGAACGGGAACTGGAGATGAACCTGGTGCTGTCGCCGGAGCGCAGCATCGCCGTGCCGGCCCGGCTGGTGTACCGGGTCGAGGACCCCTTCGCCGTGCACATCGCCTTCCACATCGGGTCGCAGTCCCCGGTGAACTGGACCTTCGCCCGGGAGTTGCTCGTCGAGGGGGTGTTCCGGCCCTGCGGCCACGGGGACGTGCGGATCTGGCCGACCAAGACCGACGGGCGCAGCGTCATCTGCATGGCGCTGAGCTCGCCGGACGGGAACGCGCTGCTGGAGGCGGCGTCCATGCCGGTGGCGGCGTGGCTGGAGCGGACGTTGCGCGTGGTGCCGCCGGGGACGGAGCTGGACCACCTGGCCATGGACGAGCGCCTGGACGAGTTGCTGGCCCCGACCGCCGGCACGGCCGGTGAGCCGCGCGACGACCTGTGGCTGCGCGACCCGTGGTCGGGGCTGGACGAGTCGCCGGACGCCTAGGCCGCGCCCTGGGGGCGCCCGGCGCGCCGGCTCAGAACAGCTTGCCCGGGTTGAGGATGCCGAGCGGGTCGAAGACCGCCTTGATGCCGCGCTGCATCTCCACGCCCACCGGGCCGAGTTCGCGGGCCAGCCACTCCTTCTTCAGCACGCCCACGCCGTGCTCGCCGGTGATGGTGCCGCCGAGTTCCAGACCGAGCGCCATGATCTCGTCGAAGGACTCCCGGGCCCGCCGGGACTCCTCGGGGTCGGCGGCGTCGAAGCAGACGACGGGGTGGGTGTTGCCGTCGCCGGCGTGGGCGCAGACACCGATGGTCAGTTCGTGCTTGGCGGCGATGGCGGCGACCCCGACGAGCATGGCGGCCAGCCGGCCGCGCGGGACGCAGACGTCGTCGATCATCGTGGCCGTGGAGACCCGCTCCAGGGCGGGCAGTGCCATCCGCCGTGCCTGCAGCAGCATTTCGGACTCGATGGCGTCCTCGGCGGGGACGACCTGGGTGGCGCCCGCGGCCAGGCACAGCTCCCCCACCGCGGTGAGGTCGGCGGCCGGGTCGGGGGTGTCGAAGGCGGCCAGCAGCAGCGCTTCGGTCGACTCGGGCAGGCCCATGGCCGTCATGGCGTTCACGGCGCGCACCGTGGTGCCGTCCATGAGTTCCAGCAGCGACGGCACGTGGCCGCCGGCCATGATGTCGCACACCGCGGCGCAGGCCGCCTCCGCGGAGGGGAACTCGGCGACCATCGCGAGCTGGGCGGGCGGGGCCGGCTTGAGCGCCAGGATCGCGCGGACGACGATGCCGAGGCTGCCCTCGGAGCCGACGAACAGCCGGGTCAGGTCGTAGCCCGCGACGCCCTTGGCGGTACGGCGCCCGGTGCGCATCAGGCGCCCGTCGGCCAGCACCACCTCCAGCCCGAGCACGTACTCGGCGGTGACGCCGTACTTCACGCAGCACAGACCGCCGGAGCCGGTGCCGATGTTGCCGCCGATGGTGCACTGCTCCCAACTGGAGGGGTCGGGCGGGTAGTACAGCCCGTGTTGGGCGACGGCCTTGGACAGGGCAGCGTTGACGACGCCGGGCTCGACGACGGCGACCCGGTCGACGGGGTCGATCTCCAGGACCCGGTCCATCCTGGTGAGCGACAGCACCACGCAGCCCTCGGAGGCGTTGGCCGCGCCCGACAGGCCCGTGCGGGCGCCCTGCGGCACCACAGGCACCCGCAGCGCGGTGGCGGTCCGCATGACGTGCCGGACCTCCTCCACGGTGCGCGGCAGCACGACGACGGCCGGTGCACCGGCCGGGCAGAAGCTCGCCATGTCGTTGGCGTAGGAGGCGGTGACGTCGGGGTCGGTGAGGATCGCCTCGGCGGGAAGCCCGGCGCGCAGCCGTTCGATGAGATCACCCATGCACACAGCCTCGCACCGCCGGGGGCGGCGCGGAAGGACGCCGGCCGGCGGGATCGCGGGCGGGCGGCGCCCCGGCCGTGGCCGGGCGGAACGCGGCCGGCGCCGGCCCACGCCCTCCCCCGCGGGGGCGCGGTCCGGCGCCGGAATTCACGGCGAAGGGATCAGAGGTTGCCGCGACGCTCCTGCTCGCGCTCGATCGCTTCGAAGAGGGCCTTGAAGTTGCCCTTGCCGAAGCCCATCGAACCGTGTCGCTCGATCATTTCGAAGAAGACCGTCGGGCGATCCTGGACGGGCTTGGTGAAGATCTGCAGCAAGTAGCCGTCTTCGTCCCGGTCCGCGAGGATCTTCAGCTCCCGCAGGGTGTCGATCGGCACGCGGGTGTCGCCGACCCACTCCCCGAGGGTGTCGTAGTAGGAGTCGGGCGTGTCCAGGAACTCGACACCGGCCGCGCGCATGGCGCGCACGCTCGCGACGATGTCGTTGGTGGCCAGCGCGATGTGCTGCACGCCGGGTCCGCCGTAGAACTCCAGGTACTCGTCGATCTGCGACTTCTTCTTCGCGATCGCGGGCTCGTTGATGGGGAACTTCACCTTCAGCGTGCCGTCCGCCACGACCTTGGACATCAGGGCGGAGTACTCGGTGGCGATGTCGTCGCCGACGAACTCCTTCATGTTCGTGAAGCCCATGACGCGGTTGTAGAAGGTGACCCAGTCGTTCATCTTTCCGAGCTCGACATTGCCGACGCAGTGGTCGATCGCCTGGAAGAAGCGCTTGGCCGGGGGCTCCACGATCGGCTCCGCGGCGATAAAGCCGGGCAGGTACGGGCCCTTGTAGGCGCCGCGCTCCACGAGCGTGTGGCGGGTCTCGCCGTAGGTGGCGATGGCGGCCAGGACGACCGTGCCGTACTCGTCCGAGACCTCGTGCGGCGCCTCCAGCCCGGTCGCGCCGTGCGCGAGGGCGTAGTCGTACGCGGCGCGGACGTCGGGCACCTCCAGGGCCAGGTCCACGACACCGTCGCCGTGGGCGGCCACGTGCTGCTCCAGGAAGCGGCCGTGGTCGGTGGCGGCCCGGACGACGGAGGTGAAGACGAAGCGGGCGCTGCCGGACTCCAGCACGTACGACGCGATCTCGCGGCTGCCGTTCTCCGGTCCGGAGTAGGCGACGCGCTTCATGCCGAAGGCGGTCGAGTAGTAGTGCGCCGCCTGCTTGGCGTTGCCCACCGCGAAGACGACCGCGTCCATCCCCTTCACCGGGAACGGGTCGGCGTCGCCTGCGGTGCCGGGAGCGTGATCGAGAGTCTCAGTCATGGCGCCAGCCTCGCCCCGGGCGCCAAGGTGCGCAATAGTTCTCTGAAGCAGTGGACAATCTGTACAGCCGACTGGGCATACCGGGCGGCATTCTGCACACAGTGACCACTGCCACAGCGGCGATCACGAAGGGGCGGCGGGCGGACCGTGGGCATCGACGGACTGGACGGACGGCTGATCGCGCTCCTCGCGCAGGAGCCGCGGATCGGCGTGCTGGAAGCCTCCCGGCGGCTCGGCGTCGCGCGCGGCACCGTGCAGGCGCGGCTGGACCGGCTTCAGGCCAATGGGGTGATCCGGGGCTTCGGCCCCCAGGTGGACCCGGCGGCGCTCGGCTACCCGGTGACGGCGTTCGCGACGCTGGAGATCAAGCAGGGCCAAGGGCCGGATGTGCGTGCGCACTTGAGGGCCGTGCCGGAGGTGCTGGAGCTGCACACCACGACCGGCCAGGGGGACATGCTCTGCCGCCTGGTGGCCCGGTCCAACGCCGATCTCCAACGTGTGATCGACCGGGTTGTGGGCTTTGATGGCATCGTGCGGGCCGCCACGGCGATCGTCATGGAGAATCCGGTCCCGCTGCGGATCATTCCGCTGGTCGAGCAGGCGGCCCGGGACGCGGAACCGTAACCGCCGCCGCCGGTGGCGGGCGAGGGCAGGCAGGTGGTGAGGCCGGATGACCTTCTGGGAGTACCTCACCAGCCGCCACGAGCAACTGCTGATCGACGCCTACCAGCAGGCCAGTCTGGTCTTCCAGTGCATGGTGCTGGCCACCGCCATCGGCGTCGCGGTGGGCGTGCTCAGCTACCGCCGCGGCTGGACCGCGGGCCTGGCCGTCACCTCCACCGCGACGATCCTCACCATCCCCTCCCTGGCGCTGATCGGTCTGCTGATCCCCTGGCTGGGCCTCGGTGTCCCCCCGACGGTCACCGCGCTGACGCTGTACGGCTTGCTGCCGGTGGTCCGCAACACGATCGTGGGCCTGCGCGGGGTCGACCCGGCTCTGGTGGACGCCGCCCGCGGGATCGGCATGTCACGACCGGCGGCGCTGGCCCGGGTGGAGCTGCCGCTGGCGTGGCCGCCGATCCTGACCGGCATCCGGGTGGCGACCCAGATGCTGATGGGCATCGCCGCGATCGCCGCGTACGCCTCGGGGCCCGGCCTCGGCAACGAGATCTTCCGCGGCATCGCCTCGCTCGGCAGTGCCAACGCCCTCAACCAGGTGCTGGCCGGAACCATCGGCATCGTCGTCCTCGCGCTGCTCTTCGACGCCGCCTACGCGCTGATCGGGCGGCTGACCATCCCGAGGGGGATCCGTGGCTGAGGCGGCGGGCGCGACCATCGAACTGGAGCAGCTGACCAAGCGCTACCCGGGCAGCGCGGAACCGGCCGTGGACAGCGTCTCCATGGAGATCAAGGCGGGCGAGACGGTGATCTTCGTCGGGCCGTCCGGCTGCGGCAAGTCCACCACCCTGAAGATGATCAACCGGCTGATCGAGCCGACCTCCGGGCGCATCCGCATCGGAGGCGAGGACGTCACCGACATGGACCCGGTGAGACTGCGCCGCAAGATCGGCTACGCGATCCAGTCCTCCGGGCTCTTCCCGCACATGACGGTCGCGGAGAACATCGCGCTCGTCCCCCGGATGGTCGGCTGGTCCAGGGCCCGGGTGCGGGACCGGGTCGCGGAGATGCTGGACCTGGTGGGCCTGGACCCGCGCGAGTTCCGCGGCCGCTACCCCCGCCAGCTCTCGGGCGGCCAGCAGCAGCGGGTGGGCGTGGCCCGGGCGCTGGCCGCCGACCCGCCGGTGCTGCTGATGGACGAGCCCTTCGGCGCGGTCGACCCGATCACCCGCGACCACCTCCAGGACGAGCTGATCCGGCTCCAGCACGAACTGCACAAGACCATCGTCTTCGTCACCCACGACTTCGACGAGGCCATCAAGCTCGGCGACCGGATCGCGGTGCTGCGCGAGCGTTCGCACATCGCCCAGTTCGACACCCCCGAGGCGATCCTGACCAACCCGGCCGACGACTTCGTCTCCGGCTTCGTCGGCGCGGGCGCCGCCCTGAAACGGCTCAACCTCACCCGGGTGCGCGACGTGGGTGTCGCCGACTTCCCCACGGTCAGCGTGGACGACCCGCTGCAGTCGATCTTCGACCGGCTGCGGGCGTCCAGCCTGACCAACGAACTGCTCCTGCTGGACGGCAAGGGCCGCCCCTACAAGTGGCTGCGCCGCGGCGACCTCATGCGGGCCAAGGGCTCCCTCGCCCGGGCCGGGACGCTCGTCGGCGACACGGTCACCCGGGACGCGACGCTGCGGGACGCCCTGGAGGCGGTGCTCACCGACAGCAGCGGACGGGTCGCGGTCACCGGCCGGCGCGGGGAGTTCACCGGCGTGGTGGACATGGAGACCCTGCTCAACTCCGTCCACGAGATGCTGGAGGCCGACCGGCTGGCGGCGCTGGAGCACCGGCACGACCTGGAGGAGTTGCGCGCCCCGCTGACCCGGGCGGAGCAGGAGGGCGCCGACCACGAGCCGGGAGCGCGGGCGTGACGGGCCGCGGGGACTCCCCGGGCCTTCCCGGCGCCCCGGGCCTCCCGGGCGCCCCGGCCGCCGCCGGGCCCCCCGAGGACGAACCGCCCCCCGCGTCCGGCGCCCCGCCCGGGCGGCGGCCGACCTGGCGCCAACTCGTCGTCACCCCCGCCGTGCTGGCCGCGGTGCTCGTGGCCACCTACGTCTGGATCAGCACCGTCCACCTCGACTCCATCGCCGAGAACGCCCTGGCCGGCGACACCGTCCAGGTGCGCCTGTGGCAGCACGTGAAGCTCACGGCCTACTCCACCTTCTGGGTACTGGTCATCGCGATCCCGCTGGGCACCGCGCTGACCCGGCGGGGGCTGCGGGCCGCCGCGCCCGTCGTGACCGCGGTCGCCAACATCGGGCAGGCGACCCCCGCCATCGGGATGCTGGCGCTGCTGGTGATCTGGCTCGGCATCGGGCCGCGCACCGCCCTGGTGGGCATGGTGGTCTACGCGGTGCTGCCGGTGCTGTCCAACACCATGGCGGGTCTGCGGGCGATCGACCCGACCCTCGTCGAGGCCTCGCGCGGCATCGGGATGTCGGCGCTGGGCACGCTGTCGCGGGTCGAACTGCCGCTGGCCGTACCGCTGATCCTCGCCGGGGTGCGGACGGCGCTGGTGCTCAACGTCGGCACGGCGACGCTGGCCACCTTCGTCGGCGGCGGCGGTCTGGGCGACATCATCACCACCGGGATCGTCACCCAGCGCATGCCGGTGCTGATCCTGGGCTCGGTGCTGACCGTGGTGCTGGCGCTGTTCGTGGACTGGCTGGCCTCGCTCGCCGAGCGGATGATGCGCCCGCGCGGCCTGGAGGGCACATGACGCGCCGGCGCACGGCCGTGGCCCTGGCGTCGTGCGCGGCACTGCTCGCCACGGCGCCCGGCTGCGGCCTCAAGAGCGGCAGCCCGCTGGCGGACGACGTCCGTCCCGGCACCCTCGGCCGGGGCCTGCCGCTGAAGGGGGCGTCCCTGACCGTGACCTCCAAGAGCTTCAGCGAGCAGATCATCCTCGGCTCGATGATCGGGCTGGTCTTCAAGGCCGCGGGCGCCGACGTGCTGGACCGGACGAACATCCAGGGCTCGATCGGGGCCCGCGAGGCCGTCCGCTCCGGCGACGCGGACGCCATGTACGAGTACACCGGCACCGCGTGGATCACCTACCTCGGCAACGACAAGCCGATCGCCGACCCGCAGGCGCAGTGGCGGGCCGTCCACGACGCCGACCTCGCGAACGGCATCACCTGGCTGCCGCCGTCCACCCTCGACAACACCTATGCGCTGGCCACCACCCGGGCCAAGAACCGCCCCTACGGACTGCGGACCCTCTCCGACGTCGCCGCCCTCTCCCGCAAGAACCCCTCGGCCGTCACCTTGTGCGTGGAGAACGAGTTCGCCTCCCGCGACGACGGACTGCCCGGGATGGTGAAGGCGTACGGCATGGAGGTGCCCGCCTCCAACATCCGGAAGATGGACACCGGGGTCATCTACACGCAGATCCCGAAGCGGGGTTCCTGCCTGCTCGGCGAGGTCTACACGACGGACGGCCGGATCGCCTCCCTGCACCTGGAGGTCATGGAGGACGACAAGCACTTCTTCCCCAACTACGACGCCGCCCCCGTCATCAACAGCAAGGCCCTCAAGCGCTGGCCGGCGATCCGGGAGCTGCTGGACCCGATCTCGCGGAAGCTGACCACGGCCGTGGGGCGGGAACTGAACGCGAAGGTGGACGTGCAGGGCGAGGACCCGCGTCAGGTGGCGAAGGACTGGCTGGTCGAGGAGGGCTTCATCACGGAGGGATAGGCGGGGTGCAAAGAAAGCATTGCAAAGGTGTCTTTGCAATGGGTACGGTGACGCCGTGACGGACACCCCCTCCCCCGCGGACGCCGCAGACGACTCGGCTGCCGACAACGACGGCGACGGCCTGGTCAGCCTCGACCCGCGCACCCTGCGCGGGCTGGCGCACCCGCTGCGCATCCGGCTGCTCGCCGCGCTGCGCGAGCACGGGCCCGCCACCGCGTCCGGGCTCGCCGCCCGGCTCGGCGAGTCCAGCGGCGCCACCAGCTACCACCTGCGCCAACTGGCCGCGTACGGCTTCGTCGAGGACGACCCGGGACGCGGCACGGCCCGCGAGCGGTGGTGGCGGTCCGCGCACCGCGGCACCCGCTTCGACGCCGGGACGTTCCTCTCCCACCCGGACCCCGAAGTCCGCGGCGCCATCGGCCTGTTCGCCCGGGAGGTCGCCCTTCACCACGCCGCGGAGCTCGACTCCTGGCTCACGACGATGGACGACTGGTCGCAGGAGTGGCACGGCAGCTTCGACCTCAGCGACTTCAGCCTGCGGCTCACACCCGCCCGCGCCCGCGCCTTGCGGACCGAACTGCACGCCGTGCTGGAGAGCTACCGCGACCCGGTCCCGGAGGATCCCGCGGCCGAGCCCGTCCGGGTCCATCTGCACGTCATCCCGCGCACCACGGACTGACCGCCCGGCCGGCCGCCCGGCCGCACCGACCACACGGGGGAAGAAGCATGGCCACAGGAACCGGCATATCCGACGGCTCCACCCTGACCGACGGACCCGGGCCACCGCCCGACCGGCGCCCGCTGCGGCTGGTCCTGGCAGCCAACGTCGTGTCGATCAGCGGCAATTCGCTCACGGTGCTGGCGGTGCCGTGGTTCGTGCTGCAGACCACCGGCAGCGCCGCCCGCGCCGGGCTGGCGGCCTTCTGCGGGACGCTGCCGATCGTGATCGCCGCGATCGGCGGCGGACCGGTCATCGACCGTTTCGGGCGGCGCAGGGCGTCGGTGGTCTCGGACGCGGTGTGCGGGATCGCCGTGGCGGCCATCCCGCTGCTGCACTTCGCGGGCGTCCTGCGGTTCTGGCAGTTGTGCGCGCTCATGGCGGTCAGCGGGCTCTTCCACGCCCCCGGCGAGACCGCCCGCGAAGTGCTGCTGCCCGTCCTGGCCGAGCGCGCCGGAACACCTCTGGGGCGCGCCGCGGGCTACTTCGACGGCGCCTCGCGCGGAGCGCGCATGCTGGGCGCCTCACTGGGCGGGGTGCTCATCGCCGTCCTGGGCGCGGAGGCGGTGCTGCTGGTGGACGCGGCGACCTTTGGAGTCTCCGCGCTGCTGATCGCCTTCGGCATCCGCGGACTGGCCGGGGCGGAAGCGGTCACCGGCGCGGCGCCGGTCTCCCTGCGCACGTACCGGGCCGAACTGCGCGAGGGGTACACCTTCCTCGTCCGGAGCCGGCTGCTGCTCGCCATCACGTTGATGATCATGGTCACCAACGGCCTGGACGTGGGGTGGAGTTCGGTGCTGCTGCCCGTGCACGCCGAACGGGAGCTGGGCGGCTCGGTGCAACTCGGCCTGCTCTCAGGCCTCTTCGGTGCGGGAGCGCTCGCCGGGGCACTGGCGTACGGCGCGCTGGGGCACCGGCTGCCGCGGTGGCCGGTCTACACGGTGTGCTTCCTGCTCTGCGGTGCGCCGCGGTTCCTGGTCGCCGCCTGGGTGCCCGGGTGGGGCGCCCTGGCCGTGACGATGTTCGTCGGCGGCCTGGCGGCGGGGGCGCTCAACCCGATCCTGTCGACGGTGCTCTTCGAGCACGTCCCGGACGAGCTGCGCAGCCGTACCCTCGGCACCCTGAGCGCCGGGGTGCTGCTCACCACACCGGTGGGCGGCCTGGCCGCGGGCTACCTGGTGGACGGCCTGGGGCTGCCGGCGGCGCTGCTCGCCATGGCCGCGGTCTACCTCGCGGCGACGCTGTGCCCGCTGGTCTTCCCCTCCTGGCGGACGATGGACGCCAAGCGCGCGTAGCGCGGCCACACGTGGAACACGCCTCAGCAGCTGGGGACCCTGCCGCCGCTGCCGAGCGCCTCGAGGGCGTCGATCGCGCCGTCGAGCGTGGTCACCGGCACCAGGCGCAGGCCCTTGGGGAGTTCGGCCCTGGCGTCGGAGCACTCGCCCTTGGGGACGAGGAAGACGGTCGCCCCGTCGCGGCGGGCGGCCTGCTCCTTGAGCGGGACGCCGCCGACCGCGCCGACCGCGCCGTCCGGGGTGATCGTGCCCGTACCGGCGATCCGCCGGCCCCCGGTGAGGTCGCCGCCGCGGCCGTTGCCGTTGATCTTGTCGATGATGCCGAGGCTGAACATCAGCCCGGCGCTCGGCCCGCCGACGTCCGCGAGGTGGAGGCCGACCTTCACCTTGGACGGTGACAGCCCGAGGTGCGACAGGGCGGCGGTGGTCGCGGCGTCCTGCGACTCGGTCATCTCCGCCTGGTTGTGCTTCTCGATCTCCTTGACGCTGCCGCCGGTCGGGTAGACCGCGTCCCGCGGCATCGCCGCCTGGTCGGTGGCGAACCACGCCTTCAGCACATCGCTGAAACGGACGACGGCGTCCGGGTTGGTCGCGGCGATCGTCGTCATCCGCAGCTGGCCGGAGGTGGCACGCGTCGGCGTACCGGTGACGGTGATCACCGGCTTGCCGTGGTCGCTGCCGAGCACGTCGGCCGTCAGCCCGGGCACGACGATCGAGATCGGCAGCGGCGCGAACGCGGCGACCGCCAGCAGGGCGACGACGAGGGCCGCGCACACGGCGAGGGTCCGGCTGCGGGCGGTGGCGAAGGACATGGGGTGAATGTAGTTCACCGCGCCGGGTGGGACGTGCCACGGGCCTCTCCCGCGAGGGCGTCTAGCGCAGGGCGTCGGCGACCTCCACCGCCGCCTCCACGACCCGCGGCCCGACCCGCTCGGGCACCGAGTCGGCCAGCATGACCACCCCGACGCTCCCCTCTATGCCGGGCACGCCCACCAGCGGGGCCGCCGCGCCGCTCGCGCCGGCCTCCAGCTCGCCGTGGGTGAGCACGTAGCCGGGCCCCTCGGCGCAGCGGGGGTCGGGTTCGTACGGCTGCGTGCTGCGCCCGGCGAGGATCGCGCGGCCCGCGGCGCCGCGGTCGAGGGAGTGCCGGAACCCGGTGCGGTAGGCGACGTGGTAGTCGGTCCAGCTGGGCTCGACGACCGCCACGGCCAGCGCCTCGGTGCCGTCGACGAGGGTGAGGTGGGCGGTGGCGCCGATGTCCTCCGCCAGGGAGCGCAGCGCGGGGAGCGCGGCCTCGCGCAGCAGCGGGTGCACCTGGTGGGCCAGGCGCAGGACGCCGAGACCGACCCTGGCGCGGCCGCCGAGGTCGCGACGGACCAGGGAGTGCTGCTCCAAGGTCGCCAGCAGGCGGTACACGACCGTGCGGTTGACACCCAGCTTCGTGGCGAGCTCCGTGACGGTGAGCCCGTGGTCGGTGTCGGCCAGCAACTTCAGGACCCGCAGGCCCCGGTCGAGCGTCTGAGACGTCTCCGCGGTCACGACGCCCCCTTCTCGTGAGTGGTGGCACTTCTCTCACGGCAGGAAGCACTGCCGGTCCCGCGGCAGAGCGCGGAGAAGCCACCGGTCGGTCTGGCGCTACCGGCTGCGCCCCGAGGCTGCGTTGCCACGGCGCGTTGCGTGAGCGGAACGGTAGCGATGCGTACCGCTCAGCGGAAGACTCCGTCCACAATCCGGTCATGCAACCGGGCATGCCCGCTCACGAAACGTAAATTTTCCACCCAACAGGCCATCACGCCGTAAGATTCACAGCGCGGCTGACGACACGTCAGGCCGCCTGACACGGCACCGCGGTCCGCCGGTCAGCGCATCCGGGTGGCCCACTCCTGGACCTTCTTGATGCGCTCGTTGAGCTGCCCCGCCGTCGCCTCCGCGCTCGGCGGCCCGCCGCACACCCGGCGCAGCTCGTTGTGGATCACCCCGTGGGGCTTGCCGCTCTGGTGGTTGTACGCGGCCACAAGGGTGTTGAGCCGCTTGCGGAGCTCCAGCATCTCCTTGTGGCTGACCACCGGCCGCCGCTCGGCGGGCAGTTCCAGCAGATCCGCCTCGGAGTCCGGCTTCTTGCGGCTGTGCGCGATCTGCCGCGCCTGACGCCGCTGCAGCAGCATCTGCACCTGGTCGGGTTCGAGCAGGCCGGGAATGCCCAGGTAGTCCTGTTCCTCCTCGCTGCCCGGATGCGCCTGCATGCCGAACTCGGCACCGTCGTACAGCACCCGGTCGAACACCGCGTCCGACTCCAGTGCCTCGAAGGGCAGCATGTCCTGCTCGCCGGTGTCCTCGTCCTGTTCCTTCTCCGCCTCGGCGAGTTCCTTCTCGGACTCCGCGTACGGGTCCTCCTCGCCGTCCTTCTTCGGCTTGTCGAGGACGTGGTCGCGCTCGACCTCCATCTCGTTGGCGAAGTCGAGCAGCATCGGGATGGTCGGCACGAACACCGAGGCGGTCTCACCGCGCCGCCGCGACCGCACGAAACGGCCCACGGCCTGCGCGAAGAACAGCGGCGTGGAAATCGTCGTGGCGTACACGCCCACCGCCAGGCGCGGCACGTCGACGCCCTCCGACACCATGCGGACGGCCACCATCCAGCGGTCCTCGCTCGCGCTGAACTCCTCGATGCGGGAGGAGGCGCCCGAGTCGTCGGAGAGCACGAGGGTCGCCCTGTGGCCGGTGATCTCCCGGATCAGCTTGGCGTACGCCCGCGCCGACTCCTGGTCGGTGGCGATCACCAGCGCCCCCGCGTCCGGGATCGACTTGCGGACCTCCGTGAGCCGCACGTCCGCCGCCCGCAGCACATTGGGGATCCAGTCGCCCGTCGGGGCCAGCGCGGTGCGCCAGGCCTGCCCGATCGCGTCCTTCGTCATCGGCTCGCCCAGCCGCGCGGCGATCTCGTCGCCGGCCTTCGTCCGCCAGCGCATGTTGCCGCTGTAGGAGAGGAAGATCACAGGACGGACGACACCGTCCGCGAGCGCGTTCCCGTAGCCGTAGGTGTAGTCGGCGGACGAACGGCGGATGCCGTCGTTGCCCTCCTCGTACGTCACGAACGGGATGGGATTGGTGTCCGACCGGAACGGCGTCCCGGTCAGCGCCAGACGGCGGGTCGCCGGCTCGAAGGCCTCCTGGCACGCCTCGCCCCACGACTTGCTGTCGCCGGCGTGGTGGATCTCGTCCAGGATCACCAGGGTCTTGCGCTGCTCGCAGCGGTTGCGGTGCAGCATCGGGCGTACGCCGACGCCCGCGTAGGTGACCGCCACCCCGTGGTAGTCCCGCCCCACCGGGCCCGCGCTGTACTCCGGGTCCAGCTTGATGCCTATCCGCGCGGCGGCCTCCGCCCACTGCTTCTTCAGGTGCTCGGTGGGCGCGACCACGGTGATCTGCTGCACCAGGTGGTTGTGGAGCAGGTACGAGGCCAGGGTGAGCGCGAAGGTCGTCTTGCCGGCGCCCGGGGTCGCGACCGCCAGGAAGTCGCGCGGCTGCGTCGCGATGTACCGGTCGAGCGCGCCCTGCTGCCACGCGCGCAGCTTGCCGGCCGTGCCCCAGGGGGCGCGGCCGGGGAAGGCGGGCGAGAGGTGGTGCGAGGTGCTGGCACTGTGCGGGGCGGTGGTAGTCACGGTCTCCGGGTGACGGGTTGGGGGCGGGGGGCGGTCCACGAAACCGTCCCAGCGTACCTGCGGGTGCGCGCGGTTGGTTTTTCCCCGCCCGCCCTCCCCCAACCTTCGGCCGGGGGTGCCCCCAGCCCTGTGAAGTCAGTCACCCCGGCGCGCGTTTCGTGGGGGCCGGGTGCGGGGCCTTGCGGGGCTGAACGTCCTGGACTGGGATATTTACGCGCGTTTCCCGCACCTGCTCATCCCGTCCCTGCGCACAAATATCCCGCAGCGTCCAGAACATCCACCCTCCCCCCCAGCCTCCGGCCGGGGGTGCCCCCACCTCCCCTCCCCCTCCGTTGTGTCCGCGCCTGAGCCCCGGAGGGGGGTAAGAAGGCGGTCCGGGTGACCCCGGTTGCCTGAGCGCTGCGCCAACGGGCGGCCCCAGGCACGGTGCCGCTTCTACCCCCCACCGGGGATCAGGCGCGATACGAAACGGAGGGGGCGGGGTCGGAGGGGTGGGCGTTCTGGACTGTGGAGCATATTTGGGTGCACAACCCGGGGTGATCAACGGCGAGTGCCCGAGGCACCGAAATGTGCTGTCCAGAATGGCCAGCCCCGGAGGCCCCGCACCCGGCCCCCACGAAACGCGCGCCGGGGCGCACAGACTTCCTGGGGCACACGGGCGGGAGGGCGGGGAAAAAACCTATCGGGTCGCCAGGGCACGCAGACGCTGGCCGATGGAACCGGGGTCCCCGACCGCGCCGGAGGCGACCTCGATCACGAGCTCGTAGGCCGCCCCCTGGTCGGCCGACCGCAGGTCGACCCCGTTGAGGTCGAGCAGAACCGCCGCCGCAAGCCACGCGGTCCGCTTGTTGCCGTCGACGAGCGGGTGATTGGCGGCGATGCCGTGCAAAAGAGCGCCCGCGCACGCGTAGAGGTCCCCGTACGCGGCGACGCCGAACATGCGGGCGCGCGGGCGGTGGACGGCCGACGCGAGCAGCCCGGGTTCGCGCACCGCGGGCGGTTCGCCGCCGCACGCGAGCCGGGCGAGCTCCGTGACCTCGTCCACAGTGAGATGGCGCACACTCACTCCCCGAGCCTGCGCAGCAGATCCGCGTGGGCGTCCGCGAGGGCCGCCCCGGACGCCGCGGCGCGGGCCGCCTCCGCGTCCTGGTAGGCGCGTACCGCCGTGCGCACCAGCTCGGCGACCGGGACGCCGTGCGCGTCGGCCAGGTCGTCGAGGGACTCCCACTCGGCGTCGGTGAAGACGAGGGTCAGCTCTTTCACACCGCGACGGTAGTCCCCCGGCGCGCTCGGCTCACCCGGATTTCGGACGGAGCCGTGCCGCCACGGCGACGCCGGCGAGGCTGAGCGCGGCCAGCGGCAGGAAGACGGCCGCGAAGGCGCCCGTCGCCCCGCCCAGGGCGGCGAACGCGGTGCCGGCGGCGGCGACGAGGACGACGCTGGCCAGGGCGTCGGAGACCTGGAGCGCCGCGGAGTTGGCGCCGGCCTCGGAGGGGGCGGAGAGCTTGAAGAGGATGACGCTCAGGGAGGAGATGACCAGGCCCGCCCCGAGGCCGCCCACGGCCCACGCGGCGGCCGCGCTCCAGACCGGGGCGGCGGAGACGAGCGGCAGGGCCGCACCGGCGATGGCGGCGGCCATGAGGAACATGCCGGTGACGACCATGCGGTCCCGGTACGGTTCGAGGCGGGGGCGGCCCTGGATCCAGGAGCCGATGCCCCAGGTGATGCCGCCGGACGCGAGGGAGAGCCCGGCCAGCGTCGGCGACAGGTGCCGCTGGGTGACGAGCATGAGCGGCACGAAGGTCTCGGCGCCGAGGAAGGTGCCCGAGGCGACGCCGCGCAGCAGGACCACCGACGGGAGCCCGCGTGCGGCGCGGATCGTGCCGCGCGGCAGCAGTTCCA
This sequence comes from Streptomyces sp. MI02-7b, assembly GCF_033793585.1. Classification (NCBI taxonomy): domain Bacteria; kingdom Bacillati; phylum Actinomycetota; class Actinomycetes; order Kitasatosporales; family Streptomycetaceae; genus Streptomyces; species Streptomyces sp. MI02-7b. The sequence continues at coordinate 53,767 of NZ_JARAWX010000028.1, forward strand.
GGGCCGCCGGGACGATGAGGGCCGCGCCGGCCGCCGCGAGGACCAGGGACAGCGGCCGCAGGTCCTGACCGGCGTACTGCAGCAGACCGGCGCCCGCCGAGACCGCGAGCGCGAGCCGGATGCGGCGGCCGTCGGGGGCGCGCCGGTCGTCCGGGGGCGGCTGGACGGGCATCCGGCGCATCGCGGGCAGGCCGATGAGCAGCGGCGGCACGATCAGGACCGGGATGGAGAGGAAGACCCAGCGCCAGCCGAACTGCTCGGTGACCGTGCCCGCCACGAGAGGGCCGACGATGGAGGGCAGCACCCAGGACGCGGCGAAGCCGGCCATGACGGCGGGCCGCAGCCGTTCCGGATAGGCCAGGCTCACGACGACGTACAGGGCGACGATGACGAGCCCGCCGCCGATCCCCTGCACGGCGCGGCCGAGGACGAACAGCCACATCGACTGGGCGGCGCCGGAGATCAGCAGGCCGGCCGCGAAGGCCCCGATGCCGGCGACGAGCGGCGCGAGCGGGCCGCTGCGGTCCGACCACTGCCCGCTGACGACCATCGCGAACAGCGAGGTGGTGAAGTAGCCGGAGAAGGCGAAGGCGTACAGCGGCAAGCCGTCCAGCTCGCGCGCGGCGACCGGCATGGCCGTACCGACGGCGGTGGCCTCGAAGGCGATGAGCAGGACCACCGAGACCATGGCGAGGGTCAGCGCGCGGTAGCGGCTGCCCAGCACGGTGTCGGTGCCGGTGTCCGGCTCAAGGAGCAGAGGTCTGTCTGAATTGCCGGGAATCGGCTCGGCTTCGGCGGTCGTCACCACGACAGGGTAAGGGGCGTAGACGCATCTTGCCCCTGGCGTCCACGGACGCCGGGGTCGGCCTTTCGGCCTAGGACCGGAGATGGCCCGGGCCATGCCGGGAAGGCGTACGCCATGCCGCACTGCACTTCGTACGACGGAACCGAGATCGCCTACCGCGACCGGGGCGAGGGCCCGGTCCTCCTCGCGCTCGCCGGGGGACCCGGGCGCGACGCCGCGTACCTGGAGGACCTGGCCGGGCTGGACAGCGTCAGACGCCTCGTCGTCCCGGACAGCCGCGGCACCGGGGACACCGCGCCGGCCGCCGACCCGATGGCGTACTCCTTCCCGCGGCTCGCGCAGGACGTGGAGGCGCTGCGCCGCCATCTCGGCCTGGAGCGCTTCGCACTGCTCGCGCACGACGCCGCCGCGGCGACCGCGCAGGCGTACGCCGCCGAGTACGGCGACCGGCTGACCCACCTCGTCCTGGTCACGCCCGGCTCGCGCCTGCAGGGCGCCCTCCCCGAGGACGCCCGCGCGATCTTCGAGAGCCGGGCCGGCGAGCCCTGGTGGCCGGAAGCCGTGGCGGCGCTGGCCGAGTTGGAGACCGCCGACGACCTCGACCGGGTCCGGGAACTGCTGCTGCGGGTCGCCCCCATGGCGTACGGCCGCTGGGACGCCGCGCAGCGCGCCCATGCCGCCGCCGAGGGCGCCCAGTTGCACCCGGTCCCCCGCGCCGGCTTCTGGCAGGGTGTCGACGAGCAGGCCCGGCAGTCCCTCCTCGACCGGCTGCGGGAGGTGACCTGCCCGGTCCTCGTCCTCACCGGTGACCGCGACGCGGTCACCGGCATGCGCGCCGGCGAGGTCGTCGCGGACTCCTTCCCGCACGCCCGCCTGCGGCCGCTGCACGCCGTCGGCCACTACCCCTGGGTGGACGAACCCGCCCTGTTCCGCCCGGTGGTGGAGGAGTTCCTGTCGAGCGGGGGGTTTCCGCGCCCTTCGTGAACGGCGTATGGCAGTCCTGTTGCGGCCCCGCCCGATCCGTTGACCCGCCCCGGGCGGGGCCGCCTATGGTCGGGATACGTCAACGACGCACGGCCGTGTGCCCGAGTGGTTCAGGGGCTCGACTGCAAATCGAGTTACGTGGGTTCGATTCCCGCCACGGCCTCCACCGCTTGACCAGGAAAAAGAACGGGGCGCACCTCTTCCGAGGGGCGCCCCATCTGTCTGTCCGTCTCAGTTCCCGTCTCAGTTGACCGGCACGAGAACGCCGGCGGCGCCATCGTCGCCGTCATCCGTCCCGTCCGTCCCCGGCTTCCAGATCAGACCGTCGACCTGTTTCGCCACCTCAGTCCGCACCGCGTCGACCATGTGCTGATAGCGGGCGGCCATGGCCGTTGTCGACCATCCCATGAGACCCATGACAGCGCGCTCAGGCACCCCGAGAATGAGCAGGACCGTGGCGGCCGTGTGGCGGGCGTCGTGCAGACGTCCGTCCCGGACGTTCGCCTCAGCCAGTAGAGCCTTCCACTCAGCCCAGTCCTTCCGGTGCGAAGCGATGCGCCCGTCTTCATCGGGGAACACCCACCCGCCTTCCACCCAGCGATTCCCGGCCGACTTCCGTTCCGCGTCCTGTGCCTCACGGTGGGTTCTCAGCAAGTCCACGAGCTGTTCCGGGAGACCGACGGCGCGACGGCCGGCGCGTGACTTGGTGGTGGACGTCTCCGGGTTGCTGCGTCGCCTCTGCGGGCAGTACCCGGCCTTGCGTCCGCAGGATTCCGGGCACCCGTGCGCGTACTGCGGGCGGTGCCGACTGCGGCGGACGACCAGGAACCCACCCTCAAGTTCTACGTCCTGCCACTTCAGGCCCAGCACTTCCCCCTGCCGTAGTCCGAGAGCGAGCGCTACAGCCCAGCGTGCGGAGTTGCGGTGCTGGCTCGCTGCCCTCAGCAGACGTTGCACTTCCTGCACGTTGTAGGGCTCCACCTCGTACTCGTCCACCTTCGGAGCCTTTGCCAACAGGACCGGATTCCTCCCGAGATGGCCGCGCCGTACCGCCTCGTTGAGGGCAGCGCGAAGCGTGCGGTGCGCGTGATGGGCCGTCGCGGGCTTGCTGCCGGTTGCCTGCATCTTCACGTAGAACGCTTCGATGTGCTCCGGCTTGAGCTTGTCGAGTCGGTGGGCGCCCAAGCCGGGAATGAGGTGCTTCCGTACAGAGACGCCGTACCCCACCATCGTGTTGTCGTTGGCCGTGAGGGGTGCGACGTTCTCAATCCAGTGCGTCAGCCACGCCTTGACCGTCCAGGGCTTGCCCGGCTTGCGCACGGTCTGGGCATCGCGTTGCCGCTCAAGCTCTCGTACGGCCTCCGTGACCTCTGCACGGGTCTTCCGTTCGACGTGACGCCGGTCCGGCTTGCCGTCGTCACGAACACCGACGGTGACCCGACCGTGCCACTTGCCGTCTTTGCCGAAGTAGATCGAACTGCGTCCGTTCGGCTGTCGAGTGCGCTTCTCTTGCTCTGCCACAGGCAGGCTCCTGTTCTTGGTGTCGGGATGGGTACCGGGGCGGCGGGTTGTCCTTGTCCGGGAGTGCCGCCGCCCCGGGCGTCGTCAGGCGGCGCGTTGGGCGTTGCGGAGACGGGTGACGTAGGCGGCCGGGGCGTCGGCGGGGACGCGGCGGAGACGGCCGACGGGTACGGACTCCAGCTCTCCGGTGCGGATGAGCGCGTAGCACGTCGTCCGGCCGATGCGGAGGCGGCGGGCAGCCTCCTCGACGGTGAGGAGGACAAGGGTCGGGTCATCGGCGGGGGCGAGGGGGAAGGTCGTCGGTTCGTCCACTTCTCACTCCTGTAAGGCTGAGTTCACGGGCAGATGCCGCCGCACAAACCGCAAAATCCGCAGAAAACCCGGTGTAGGCCGTTGACCTGCGATGTTGCGGTGTGCGGGTGGCAGGCGGGGGTGCTCCGCAGAAACCCGCAATATTCCGCAAAAATCAGGAGCGGCCGGCAGCCGGTCCCGGCGGGCGGGGTGGGGCTCGGATTTTTGCGGAATATCGCGGGATTGTGCGACGGGGCCCCGTCCGGGGTCCGGGTGGGGCTCCGTCGCAGGTCAGCGGGGGGTCCTGGCTTTATTGCGGATTTTGCGGTTTGTGCGGGAGGGGTTGGGGGCGGAACGGGGTCACCGGCCGCCGTGGTGCAGGGCGGGGTGGGTCAGTAGGCGGGGTGCCGGTGGCCGTCCGCGCTTGCCGGTGCGCTCGGGTTGGTAGGACCGCAGGTATCCGTGGTCTTCCAGCAGGGCGAGGGCGGGTTCGAGGTCGGCGATGGTGGGCACCTCGCTGCGGGACAGGACGCTGAAGACGTCCCGGCGGCTGACGTCCTCCCACCGGTTGTCCCTCAGCGCTTCCAGGACGCTGCGGGCGCGGGAAAGGACCGGGTCGGCGCCCATGACGTCGAACGCGGCAAGGGCGTGGGCGGTGTAGTACTCCCCCAGTTCGATGGCCGCGCGCATGGTGGCGTCGGTGACGGGGTGGGCGTAGCCGTTGCCGCCGTGTTCGGCGAGGTGCAGCAGTGCGGCCATGCGGGCGGTTGCTCCGGCGAGCTTTCCGGCCCAGTTGGAGATGTGGCCCAGCGTGCCGCCGCGTGCCTTGAGCTGCGGTTCGATGCGCTGTTGGTAGGCGATCAGGGCCGCGTCCGCTTCGGGGGTGAGCTGGATGACGGCCGGGTCGGTCCACTCCGCCAGGGACAGGGTGAGGTCGATGACCCGGGCGGTGTAGGTGGCGGCGATCTGTTCGGGGACCGGGTCGGTGATGATCTCGCGGTCACCGACCGTGGACACCGGCAAGGAGTACAGGAAGCGGGCCAGCAGTCCGCGTCCCTCGAACCCTTTCACCTTGCCGATGTCCCGCAGGACGTCCGGCTGCACGGCGAGACCGATAGTGAGGGCCGGGGCGTCGATGTACTCGCGGCGGGTCTGCCGGTTCACCCTCAGCCGGTCCCCGGCATGCCCTTTCAGGAAGACTTCCATGTTGGGGGCGCCGGAGTAGCGGCCGGCGATGATGTCGAAAATGCCGCCTTCCGCGCTCATCACCGACAGCCGACCGCCCTGTTCGGCCATGAGCGAGGTGACCGTCTCGGGCGTCGAGTCGTCCGCCAACAGGACCGGTTCGGCGGGGACGGTGAGGGTGTCGGCGGCCTGCGCGAGGCCCACGGCGGTAGCCACCATGTCATCGCGCTTGTCGCCGTCGGCGGACGCGGCCTTGGCGGCGGCCTTGTCAGCCGCTTCCTTGGCCAGTCTCGCCGTCAGCTCCGCTTCCACGATCACGGGCTTCATCGCGGTCTTGAGCTGTTTCTCCGCCTCATAGAGGGGATTGGTCAGCAACGCAAATACGGCGGACTTGCGGTTGGCGGGCGGGAGGGCCACCACCGTGAACAGATTGGTTGGCTCCCGCCAGTTCCCGCGGACATGGACCACCGACCGGCCGCCGGCCGCCGTGGCGAGCACGGCGAGTGCGACCGAACCGGCGAGGTCCACCGGGGTCTGTGTCTCTTCCGCGACGGCCGCCACGAACTCCCCCAACCAGGCAGGGAGAACGCGGGCGGGGAACGGCGGACGCTCACGACGACCGGTGAGGGGAATAGGGTCATCCCACACGTCTTGCGCCGTATCGTCCTCGCCGGGCGGTTCTGTCAGGGTGGGCAGTCCGGCCCACAGGTCGGGGCTGTCCACAGGTTGTGGATTCATGCGGCCTCCCTCCCTTCGGCGGTGGTGGTGTGGGGGCAGACTCCGACGCGGACGCGGGTCGTCAGCCTGATGACGGCGGCCCGGCCCCGGGCGCGTTCGTGATGCCCGCAGGGACAGATCCAGTCCGCGACCGGTACGCCCTCGCACTGGATCTCAAGCCCCGGGGTGGTGCCGGTGATGGTGGCCGTCTGCGGGTCAGAACCAACGGCAGAGAGGACGCCCTTGCGGGCGGCGACCTTCGGTTCGCCTACGGCAGGCCGTGGCGGGCCCTGTACGGCGCCCTGAGGGCCGTTCGGGATGGTTCGGGATGCTTTGTTCATGCCGCGCGCCCCACAGCCGTCTCAAGGCCGTTGGCGACCGCGCGGCGGGCGTAGGTCTCCGGGACGCCTACCGAGACGGCGGCCGTCACGATTTCCTCGCCGATCGCGGCGAGTCCGCACGGTCCGGGGCACGCGGTGTGTTGTGCGGCGAGGAACCGGGCGACGCCGAACGCCTTTGATCCGGCGCCGGATTCGGTGCGGGCCCGAACGAGGGCGAGGCCGCGTTCGAGGCCGGTGCGGACGTAGCGCTCGGTGTGGCGGCACCCGTTGGCCACCTGCCGCGACCACGTGGCGCGGGCAGGAAGGGAAGATGCCACCTCCCCCGGGGCGGGGGTGGTGTCTTCCTTCACCGGCAAGGCGCGCACGGCCGACGGGAGAACGGCCATGCGGCCGGTTCCGGGCCCGAGCCAGCGGGCGTAGGACATGAGGGATTTGATGTCGATGCCCGGCCGGACGGCGTTCGATGACGGCATGGCTCCCCGGTAGAGCCAGTGCTCACCGCGTGTCGTCGGCACGGCGCGGGTGGCGGGCAGGGTGTCGCGGGCCCATGCGACGGCCGCCGCGTTGTCGAGGTCGACCACGGTCAGCCCGGCCCCGCCGGGGTGGTAGGCGACCGCCACAGCCTCGCGCCATACCGGCACCCACGCGGGCGAGGTGAGAACGTGCGCGTCGGCGGTCGCGGCGGCCCACGCGTGGCACGGCGCCGGGCACCGGCACGGGCCCGCCGTCTTCATGCTAGGCCGCCCGCCGCACGTGTTGCCCCTGCACGTACGGCAGTTACCGAATGGGACCTTGCCCTGTCGCAGGGGCAGGACCGGCACACCGGCCGCCGCAAGGGCGAGGGCAGTACGTAGATGGCCGCCGTTCGGAGGGTCCCCGTCGACGGGGCGCCGGGCCTTGCAGTCAGGTGTCATGCTGTAGGTCTCCTGTTCTGCTACGTCGGGATCGGAGACCGTGGGCGGTGGGTTGTCCTTGTCCGGGAGTGCCACCGCCCACGGGCGTGTTCAGAGGTCGGTCAGCGCGTCGGTGGGGATCTCGTAGACGTCGATGACGTCGGTGACGCCGGTCCAGTAGCCGGGCGTGTAGTGGACGTATCCGATGTGAAGCGGCGTCCCGTCGCGGTCGGAGGTGGCGTAGACGTGGACGGCGTCCACGACCTTGCTCGGCTGCCTGCGTGCGCCACGGATGCCGGCCGCTGCCTGGTGAGAGGTCAGCCGCCGCCCGTTGTCCCGGCGGTCATCGATCACGGGGTACCAGGTGGCACGACGGGCAATATTGCGCTTGGCCATGGCTGTTGATCTCCTTTTGTCAGCCGTAGAACTTGTTCCGCTTGATGACGGCCTTGCGGATGTTGACCGTGGTCCCGTCCCGGTGGCCGTTCGTGCTGAAGACCTGCACGGCGATCCAGCCGCCGAAGATGACCGCGGCGAGGATGACGAGCTGCGTCACGAGCGCGGTCAGGGCGGCGATGAACGAGGTGAGCAGCAGCAGTCCGCCGCACACGGCGAGGAATCCGACGCCTCCGAGGGCGATGTTCACCGCCGCGCGGGAGACGGTCGGCTTGGCGACGACGGGTTCGGGCTTGGCGGGCTCGATGGCGTAGCCGGTGACGACGCGGCCGTCGGGCAGCACGACGCTCGCCACGGTCGGGATGGTGCCCGGCTGTATAGGCGTGAGCGGGGCGGCATGCGCGGGGGTGAGCGGGGTGGGGGTGTGGACTTCCACGGCCGCCGTGCGATGTCCGGCCGGGCGGCCGTACGCGGTGGGTTCGTTCACGGTGCTGGTCTCCCTTGCTGTCAGCGACTGATGCCGGGTAGGGCGTCGGTGAGGGCGGTGACGAGCTGGCTGACGGTGTCGGCCGCGCCAGTGTGGGCGAGGTAGAACCCGAACAGGGCGACGACGACCACCACGCCAGCGCCGACGGCCTTGAAGCGCAGTAGCAGGCCGACGACGACGGCGAGCAGCAGAACGAGCGGGATGGTGAGGGTCACGGAGCCTCCCGGGCGGGGTCAGCGGGTGCCGGCGCGGTAGGTGCGCGCGGCGCGGTTGTAGATCCAGCGGCCGACGCGTATGCGCCTGCCGGTGGCGTGGCAGCGACGGCAGTCCTTGCCGCGCTTGGTCTTGCCCTTGCGGTCGGTGGTGAGGGCGTGACCCATGCCGCCGCACCGGCGGCAGTCCCCGAACGGGCTCAGCCAGCACTTGGCGACATAGCAGAGGGTGACGATCAGCAGGAAGGCAGTAGCGAGCACGGCAAGGCTCATCAGGGGCCTCTCAGAGGGGTTGGAGGGGTTTCCGCAGGTGGGCCGCTACGCGCTAGCGACCTGATCAGGTCCCGTTTGGGTCGCTAGCAGGGTTGCTACCGGTAGCGACGCCAGCCGCTACCGGTAGCACCCTCCGCGACCTATCCGGCATCCCTCTTCCGGTTGCGCTCCGTAATCGCGGTGGCGATGTCGTCCCGCTTGATGCCGCGCTTGTTGACCTGTCCCTCGCCGTCGATGCGTCGGCTGATCTGCACGGTGCCGATACCGAACGGCTTGAGCGCGGCGGTGAGCGCTTCGGCCTTGGGCTTGGACTCCAGCTCTGCCCACGGGCCGTAGACGTCCGGGCGCAGGTCGGCGAGCCGGTCCACGATGGTCTCGGACCACACCTTGGCCTCGCCCTTGCCGAGCACGGCGGCGACGTCGTCAAGGATCGTCGCGGACGTCTCCGGTGCCGGGGCCTCGCCAGCCGCGTCGCCGGACAGCGTCCCTTCGGCCTCGCGCAAGGCAGCAGCGCGGGTCAGGATGCGGTCGGCGTCGCGGCCGTCGGCGAGGTAGGTACGCACGATCCCGGAGTCGTCGGACATGCCCTTGAGCAGCCCGACGCCCTTGTGGGACTTCAGCAGCTTGGACGCGTCCAGCCCCTCCGAGTACGAGCCGGCACCGAGGATGGTGTCCGAGACCTGGTAGGCGCCGACCCGCAGGGCGAACCGGGCCTGATGCTGGTCACGCAGCTCCGACGGGCATGCCTTGTCGTCCGGCTTCTGCGTCGCGGTCATCACCGAGACGCCGACGGCCGGGGCGACGCGGGCGAGGTAGACCATCAGGGCCAGGATCTCCTTGCCGTGCTCGGGGTGGGTCAGGTACTCCTGCACCTCATCCACCACGAACAGCGTCAGGGGCATGTTCAGCTTCTTGTCCCGGCTGATCTCCGGGGTGAGCTTGCCCTCCGGGCAGACGTGCAGCGGTAGTTCCGACAGCCGGTGGTATCGGTCCTCGACGTCCGCCTTCAGCTCCCGCAGCGAGGTCAGGAGGTGCTGAACCGGGTCGACCCCGTTCTTCGGCACGATCCCGAACCCGATGCGGTGGGCGACCTTGGCGAACATGCGCCAGTCCGGTGACGCCTTGCCGTCGAACACGTACAGCCGCACGTACGGGTCCAACGCGGCGGCCAGCGCGATCGCGCGGGCGGAGAACGTCTTGCCCTGACGCGGCACGGCGCCGACCAGCAGGGACAGCCACAGCATCGTGGCCATGACCGGGTTGCCCCGCTCGTCCACGCCCCACGGGAAGGGCTTCCAGAAGTCCACCCGCGTCGCCCCCAGCAGCGGCGACTTGCCCGACGGAACGGCGAGCGGGTCACGGTCGGCGATCCAGTACGACACCCGCCGCCCGCTTGTCTCGTCCTTGTCGAGGAAGAGTTGGGTCGGGGCGATGTCCATGCCAGAGGCGAGACGGGCGTGAGCCTTCACGGCGTCCTCGAACGTCTTGCCGTACGGCAGGTCCACCACGACCCGCCACCCGTCGCCGTCACGGCCGATCGGGCGCGGGAACGCGATGGTCTGATCCTTGGTGGTCAGCCCGGACGCCTCATGGGCGCGGATGACGATGTCGGAGGACAGCCGCCGCTTGCGGAACGTCACCTTGGCCATGTCGATGAGCGGCCGGTCGGCCGGCGCCCCGGCCGCACCGAGGGTGGTGGTCAGCGTCGCCACGGCCAGCATGAGCAGCCACGACGGCGCCATGACGTACAGGGTCAGCGCGGCGGCCAGACCGATGAAACCGCCGATCGTGGCCACGATCCCCCGCAGCCGGACGCGGTCGTTGCGCTGCCGCGACAGCTTCAGGTACTCGCCCGCGTCCTCGTTCGCCACGGCGGCAAGCCGCAACGTCTTGCCCTCTGCGTCGAAGACCCACCGGCCGATCGCGGTCGACCACCGCCACGCGCCGCGCGGCGAGTACATGCAGATCTTCGGCGTGTAGACCAGCGGCAGGCGAAGCGCGTGATAGCCGGCCACGGCCGAGTAGTGCCGCACAGCCCACTTGCGGACGGCCGTGCGCTGGTCAGGCAGCTTCACCCAGTCCGGCAGCACCGGCAGACGGGCCTTGTCCTTGGCCTGCATCCATTCCGCCGCCGAGGGCGGGTAGACCTCGCGCGGCGGGTCGACCGGCGTCCCCTCCGACAGGCCGTCGGCCTCCGGGTCGTCGGTGTCGGGGAGTTCGGCCTCCCACTCCCCCGGCTTCACCACACCCTCGCCCGGCGCGGCCGGGGCGGGGGTGGTCGTCTTCTTCAGCGGGAACGGCAGCACGTCTGCCGTCGGCTGTTCGGTGCCCTCCGGATCCCCGGCGGGCGTGAACGTGGTGGACTCAGTCACGATGTACCTACTCCTTTGGGAGTCGAAGGGTCCGGCCGGCTTGCTGTAGAAGGTCGGGCGGCCGGACCCGGGATTCAGGACGGCTCAAGCGACGCGCTGTTCTTCGGGATAGGCGCAGGTCACGCAGGTTCCGAGCGTGGGCGGGATGACGTATCCGGCATCCCGGCGGCACGCGGGACAGGTGCGGCGGGCTGCATTGGCCTTGGCGAGCGCCGCCCACCGTGCCGGGGTCATCGGTCGGACTGGTTTCGCGAGGTCGACGCGGTACAGGTAGGCGACCAGGGGCGGGCGGCCCCGCCGCCGGGGGCGTTCGAGCTGGGCAGCGACGCCCTGTCCGCCGGGGCGCAGGTCGCAGGCCCGTAGTTGACGGCGGGTGGCGTAGCCGTCCGGGGCGAGGTGCCACCGGAAGACCGGCAGCGCGCTCATGCCGCGCCGCGCCGTCCGGGACGGCGACCGGCAACCGACTCCAGCAGCCGTCCGAGACGGGCCCGGCGAGGACCGGACCGGCCGGACCGCTTGGCCGCGTACATGGCTTCATCAGCGCGGCGCAGCAGCGCTGACAGGTCCTCACCCGGGTGGTCGGCGGCCCGTACCCACCCCAGCGACACCGTGGTGTGCACTGCGGCGGCGGTGTCGACCGGCCGGGCGAGGACGCGGGCGAGGGTGTGCAGCCGATCGGGCATCGTGCCTTCGTGGTCGATGACGACGGCGGCGAATTCATCCCCGCCAAGTCGTCCCACGACACCGCCGGGGGTGGTGCCGTGGGCGAGACGGGCGGCGACTGTGGCGAGCAGGGCATCACCGGCCGCGTGGCCGTGGGTGTCGTTGACCTGCTTGAAGTGGTCGACGTCCGCCAGCACGACCACGGCGCGCGGGTCGCGCAGCAGACGGCGGGCCCGCCGGGTGAACGCCTCCCGCGTCCACAAGCCGGTCAGCGGGTCACAGCGGGCCGTGGTCAGCCGTGCGTGCAGCCACCGGGCATGGACCGCCCACCCGAGAGCCGGCACGACCGGTAAGAGCGCGGCGAGGGTACTCACGGCGTCACCGCCCCGGCGGCGCGTTCGGCAAGAAGGGCGTCCCGCAGCATGCGGGCGTTGGCGGGCGAGGTGCGCAGGGCCCGGCGGATACCCTCCCCGGTCACCTGCGCGTCCGGGAGACCTGCCGTCGCCTTCCGCGCTTCCGCCATGAGCTGTTCGGGCGTGCGGCGGGGGCGGGTCGATTTCGCGGCGGCCGGGACACGGCCTGTCGCGCGGCACGGTGCGGTCGACGCGGCCAGGACCGAACGGGCGGGCGCCGGGGCAATCGGGACCGGCTTCACCGTCGCGACGACGGCGGGCATCGGCTTCATGCCAGTGCCCGACTTTCCGAGATCGACCGGCACCGGGTCGGGCACCGTAAGCCGTGTCAGGACGACCGTGGGCGTGCTCGATCCGCGCAGGTCAGAGATAGACCGTTCTCGACTACTTCCCGCTGATTCCTCCCCATTTGTGACTGCTGGAGAGATCGGGGTGGCGGCGCCGAACATCGAGGCGAGGGCAGCGTCCGCGCCGCCGGTGATCCGGTCACGCTGGACATCCAGCAGCCTCGATCCGAGCGTGGTGTCCCCGACCCCGACCTTCCGGGCCAAACGCCACGACGCCCGATCGGACCGCTTCCGCACCCGATCCACCGGGTGGTGGGCGGCACGCGCCCGGTGGTAGGCGAGGGCCTGCACGATGTCGGCCGTGCGCCGTTCGTTCTCCGCGTCGCGGCCGTCGGTGTGGACGACGATCCGGCGGGCCAGGAACGCCATGCCCTCAGCCGAGACGGACATGCCCATCGGGGTCAGTGCGTAGACGACCGTGCGGCCCGGGTCCGGCGCGGCCATGGCGCCCATGACAGCGGCGGCGGCCGGCAACGCCCATAGCCCCGCCCGCACGACGCGCGGCGAGGACTGGCCCAGCATGGTCAGTCCCAGCAGGACCAGAGCAAGCACAGCCGTGGCACCCTCACCGGCACCGAGCGCACCGAGCGCGGTCCCCGTGCCGTAGGCGTGGCCGATGTTGCTGTACGTACCGATACCGCCGACCACGCCCGTGGCGAGCATGGGCACGAACGCGGCCGTCAGAACACCGACCTGCACTTTCGACAGGCGGTTGCGGGTCTCGCTCATGCCGCTTCCCCCGTCCCCGCCCGGTAGCCGCGAACGGCGCGCAGGAACGGCACCGTACGGGTCAGCGCGTCGGCGTACAGGGCGTCCCAACCGGCGATCTCGTCACCGGCCTCCGCCTCCGCCCGCAGGTCGGCGAGGACGTCACGGGCCACGTCCTCACGGGCCGCTCGCTCGTCGTCCGTCTCGGACTCCAGGGGACCCCGGAACAGGTCGACGTCGATACCGAGCGCCAGTTCCGCGAACTCAAAGTCGCCGTAGGCTTCCTGGCCGGCGACGTATGTGCGCATTCGCATGGTGGATCTCTCCTCTGACTACGTCGGGATAGGGAGACCGGAAGCGGCGCGTTGTCCTTGTCCGGGAGTGCGCCGCACCGGCAATCAGGGGCCAACACCGCAGGAAGCGACAGGCCACGCGCCCCGGGCGGAATCCGATTCCGCGCCCTTCACGGCAGGTTGCCGGGGCTGTAGAAGTGGAGCCGAGGACTTCACCGGACGCCGTCGCCACGGCCTACCGGTCCCGACCCTCGAACTGTCGGGGCACCCTGTTCGCACTGCTCGGTGCCAGCAGAACGACCACCAACCAGGGCCCCAACGGGACACGGGAAGCGGTCGGCGACGGTCATCACCCGGCCGTCACGGGGACGGGGGCCAGCCCCGTCAAGCTCACAACACTCTGTTGAGTTCTCAAGGAGCCGGCGCTTCCTTCGAACCCCTTTCGAGGGCCCTCCGGGCGCTGCACGGACGGCGTACACTCCCCACATCATTGCGTGGTGTGTATTACCTACCACTCACGTTGGCAGATGGATTCCGCGCCGTCAACCCGGGGCTTTCGACTCGGACCCGTCGGCCCTCTCGTGCGGTGGTGGTTCAACTGTCCCCAGATGGAGCGGACTTCGGGAGCGTGTACTTGGGGGTGCACTCGTGCACTCCGACGTGCAAACCCTCTGCATCGTGGCCCTGACCTGCGTAGAGTGACGATGAGTCAAGCTGCTACTACGGCCGCTCTCTGGGGGTTCGATGGCAGACCGGAACGCCGGACTGGCCGCGCTCATGCAGGAAGCCGACTTCTCTCACAAGTCCCTTGCTCGCGCGGTGGTCACCGCTGCCGCTCAGTCAGGCGAGGACGTCACCTGTGACCACACGTACGTGACCAGGTGGCTCAAGGGCTCCATCCCGCGCGGCAAGATGCCGCAGTTCATTGCCGACGCGATCGGGCGCAAGGTGGGGCGTCGCCTCACGATCGATGACATCGGGATGGGTGACGCGGCAGTGTCGGCCGTGCAGCCTGAGTTGGGGCTTGACTTCGCGGACAGGCCGGAGAGCACGGCCGAGACCGTGGCCGACCTCTGGCGTGCCGACCTTGCCGACGCTGAGACGCTGGTTCGGGCCCTGCCGGATTCTGCGGCTTGGAACACCGCCTCCCTCCGCTGGATCGTGGCCCCTCCGGACGGAGAGCTGACGCGGACAGGTAACTGGGCGGTTGGCGCGGTGGACGTGGACATGGTGCGCTCGACAGCCGACGCGTTCAGCATGCTCGACGGCAAGTTCGGCGGTGGCCATGCCCGGCGGGCGCTGATTCAGTACCTGCACACGGATGTCCGGCCGATGCTCGATGGGAAGTACTCCGACGACGTGGGCAGGCAACTGCACTCAGCCGTGGCGGAAGCGCTCCTACTCGCCGGTTGGATGTCGTACGACAGCGGCCTTCACGGCATCGCTCAGAGGTACCTCATCCAGGCACTACGCATGACGCAAGCGGCCGGTAACAGGCTTCTCGGCGGAAGCATCTTGTCCGCCATGAGTCATCAGGCCACGTTCCTGGGGCGGTACCAGGACGCTGCGACGCTCGCCCGTGCCGCGTACACAGGTCCGGGTCCTGCCCTGGGGCCGACCATGGCCGCACAGTTCCGCGCGATGGAGGCACGGGCACTCGCCCGACTCGGCGATGAACGGGGCTGCGACCTGGCCCTTGTGGAGGCGGAACTCAAGCTCAGCCAGCGGACGGCCGACAGCGACCCGTCGTACATCGCATACTTCGACGAAGTGGAGCTTGCAGCCGAGATAGGCCACTGCTTCCGTGATCTGGGGCGCTCCGTTGAAGCCGCAGAGCGGGGCACCGGCTCCATCTTCGGCGACGGCCTGAACAACCGGAGCGACTTCTTCGCAATGATGGTTCAGGCTGAGGCATACATCAACCAAGGGGAAATCGGCCGCGGGTGTGATGTCGCTCTGAGCGCGCTGCGACTCGGAGAGGGGTTGAAGTCGGCGCGCTGCGTCCAGTACGTTCGCGAGTTTCAAGGGCGCGTCACGGACGGAATGAGGGGGGCCACGGAGTTCCGCGCATTCGAGGAACAGGCACGTGGGTTCCGCCTATGGCAACAGGTGTGACGATCTCGAAAAATGATGGCGCTCAAAGTCATGGGCTCGCCATGATGGCTCAGTGACAGAACCTGACCCGAGAGACGACCTGATCCGTCTCGAAAACTTGATCACGGGTGACCTGCACACCCGCATCGACCCCACGAACCGGGCCGCAGTCATCGGATGGGGTCTCTTCTTTGCAGCAGCGCACCAGGTGCGCGCGATCCTCACGCTGCACCAGGCCGGCGCGTGCGGAGCTGCATCCCCCAATCGGCGGAGCGCACTGGAACACGCGATCACCCTGCGGTGGTGCGTCGACCAGGGAGACCGGATAGGCGATATCTACAACCGAAAGCTGCGTGGCGATCAGATCCAACTGGCCAAAGCTCTTAAGGCGGACGGAACTAAGGACCGCTACCAGGACGCCTACGAGGTCATGACACAGACTGTAAAGACAGTCAATGAAACAATTTTGGCGGATCCAAATGAGCGTCTAGTCAAGATCGAGAACCTGGTTAAGGGCTACGGCCTCACGAAAGAATGGAGCTTCTACACGGTAGAGTCTCGCTTCACGCATCCAACGCCCACGGGCGTACAGATGTTCTTCAAGGACGACGGTGAAGCGTTCCACGTGAGCCAAGCGCCGATCCACGAGGAGATCGTGCCGTGCCGGCTGTACTGCCTGTGGATCCTCCACGCGGCAATGCTCGCCTTCAATGAGGTGCTGCAAGGCAAGCCATGGTCGGCCGAGCTTGAGGAGGTCGCCAAGGAGTACGGGTTCATGATTACGTTGCCGCAGTGGCAGGGGCCTGAAGATTTGCATGCCCACTGAGTCGATAGGGCCAACGTAGCGGCAGATCCGCTAGTGCCGCATCAGGCAACGTTCGCCCTGACCCGGCTCTAGGGAACCGGTCTGGCTCACCTGTTGTAGGAGTTGTCGGTGGCGGCTGCCAAGCTGGCGCCGATAACTCCGCTCGCAGTGATCAACTGGGGTTCCGATGCCTGATGAACAACCAAGGTCCGTGCTGTCCTCGGTCGGCTTCGACGCCGCGTGGTGCGCCACCGACCTCGGCGAGTACCGCGCCTGCCGTTACACCTATGAGCGCTACCCGTACGAGAGCCTGCCGCCGCTCGACTCCAGCCAGTTCACAGGCGCTTTCCAGTGGCTCGGTGGCACCCGAGGCCTGGACCCTGAGCAGGTCGCGAAGCTCAACGACTTGGCGGGGGATCTGGCGGCCAGGAGCCTGTCTCTGCCGCAGGACTTCGTCACTTTCCAGACCAGTGCGAATCTGTACGGCTCCCTGGACGAGGTCGCGGTGACTGGCTGCTGGACCGACATCTCGCAACCACTACCCAGTCCGGTCGAGCCTGGTTCCTTCCTCGTGCGATTCCTGCGGGATCAGCAAGACTGCGTCATCTGGTACCTCTACCTTCGCTCCTCCGGCGAGGCGTTCGTGGTGCACTCCCACCTCGACTACGAATACGAGTACGAGGCTCAGCGTGACGGGGAGGAGACAGAGAGCGACCCCGATGACGCGGAGGAGCAGCTGGCCGCGATCCTCTGGTGTGCACCGTCGTTCGAGGAGTTCGCCCATCGCTTCTGGATCGAGAACCGTCTTTGGCATGCGGTCAACGGCGGCGACGTGTCCCAGCTCGAACCGCAGCTGCGTAACTACTTGCATCACTACGCACCCCCTAAGGTTTCCGCATGACGGCATGTCAGGCGCGATCATGTGCAGGTGGCAGAACGAGTACGCGTCCGCGAGATCGATGACGACGAAGGCAAGCGCCTGCTGCGGATTGTGCGCCGGGGCACGGGGTCGGTGGTGACCTGGCGGCGAGCCCAGATGGTCCTGCTGTCCGCCCAGGGCATGTCCGTGGCGAGGATCGTCGAGGTGACGTTCACCAGCGCGGACCGGGTCCGGGACGTGATCCACGACTTCAACGCCGACGGCTTCGAGTGCCTCTACCCGAAGTACAAGGGAGGTCGGCCCAAGACGTTCACGCTCCCGGAACGTCGTGAGATCAAGAAGATCGCCAAGTCCAGGCCGGACGAGCACGGTCTGCCGTTCTCGACCTGGAGCCTGGTCAAGCTGGTCGACTTCCTGGTCGCCGAGGGGGTGGTCGACGACATCAGCTATGAGGGCCTTCGGGTCCTGCTCCGCGAGGAGGGCGTCTCGTTTCAACGCGTGAAGACCTGGAAGACCTCCCGCGACCCCGACTACCAGGCCAAGAAAGCTCGGGTTGAGCACCTCTACGCCATCGCCGACGGCGAGGTCATACCCGAGCCTGGCGAACCCGAAGTCATCTTCTGCATGGACGAGTTCGGCCCGCTCAACCTCCAACCCCACCCCGGGCGACAGTGGGCCGAACGCAGCGGTAAGCACAAGGACCCCGAGCGGGAGCCCAGGCCGAGGCGGCGGGCGACCTACACCCGCCCACACGGGGTGAGGCACCTGTTCGCCGCCTACAACCTGGGCGGGGACAAGCTCTACGGTCACATCAAGAAGACCAAGAACCGCTCGAAGTTCCTGGAGTTCTGCCGCTACCTGCGCAGCCTCCACACCGCCGACGTGCGCATCGCCATCGTGTGCGACAACTACTCCCCGCACCTGACCACCAAGCGATGCCGCCGGGTCGCGGACTGGGCCGAGGCCAACAACGTCGAGATCGCCTACACCCCGACCAACTCTTCCTGGCTCAACCGCATCGAGGCCCAGTTCACCGCTCTGCGCTACTTCACCCTTGACGGCACCGACCACGCCAGCCACAGAGAGCAGGGCAGCATGATCCGCCGCTACATCATCTGGCGGAACAAGAACGCCGCCAACGAGCGCCTCCGCGAGCTCGTCGACAGGGCAAACGTTGCCTGATGCGGCACTAGAAAGGCGCCCAATCCCGGCGAGAGCCACCCGAGCGTAGGCTTTCGACCCGCTTCTCAACTTCCTCGGCCGCGCGCGGATTGGTCCCGGCGTTTTGCGAGAGCCACGTGATCATCAGCAGTTCACGGATGCTCCGGAGAACGGTGTACCCGGACCATTCCCGCACGTCGAACCCATACCCGGTGACAAAATCGGCGTACTCAGATTCTGTGTGCCAACCGAAGCTGTCGTAGTACATGGCGGTCTGCATCAGGTCCCACTCTCGGGGGCCCGTGACGAAACCGTCCAGGTCGACGATCTTGGGACGACCGTCGGCGTCACGCAGGACGTTGCCGACGTTGAAATCACCGTGCAGGTGACCCGCCGGAAACGCAAACCTGAGACGGTCGTACTCAGCCGCCAAATCATCGACCAAGGACCGGAGAAACGCGCGCGTGGCGTCCGGAATGGCAGCACGCTTCAAGCGCTGAGCGACCTTGTCAAAAGGCTGAAGGGGCGGGAGCAAAAAAGGCGGCGGCTTCAAGTCGTGAAGCCGCCGCAACAGCACACCCATTTCACCCGTACTCGCGTACGTGTCTCCGTTGGCGAGACCTGCCCAAAACGTTACCGGATGGCCCTGAACGACGACCGGCTGTTCGGCCCCCGTAACGAGTCGAGCCGCCGGGTATCCCTCGGCCGCGAGCCATTCAGCTACGGCCACTTCTCTCCGTACGGAGGGAAGCCGATCAGGACTCCGGCCGACCCGGGACACGATACGGCCGCCGTCCAGGCGGAACACCACGTGGTCGCCGAACCGCAGTATCTCGATTCCGTCCGGGTCAACGTCCGCGACCTCGCACGCCTGGCGGAGGATGGCGCTCGCCGCATTAGCGTCGAACTCGGTTCGTTCGGTCGTCGTCATACGGTCTGAGTCCCCCGTCCGACCGGCAACGCACGTACTTCCCGCCCTCTCGCGGCAGCCTTGCCGATGAGTCCTTGCCCCTCCATCTGCGCGATGGCAGAGCGGACTGCCGTCCTGGATGCCCCGAACCGCTCGCACAACTCCTTCTCAGTGGGGAAGCGGTCTCCAACGCCGAGTCCATCGGCCCTCAGCAGGTCAGTAACCTTTTCCACGAGCGGCCGGCGGTCTCCGCTGCCTGCCACGAACCACCCGGCACCCTGCATCGATTCGATGATGCCTTCAGCCTTGAGCGCGGCGAGCGCCCGTTCGATGGTGCTGCGACTCACGCTGTACTGGCTCATGAGCGCAGACTGGGACGGCAACGCTTCCGTGATCTCGCCCTTACCGATCTTGTGGCGTAGCGATTTCGAGACCTCCAGGTAAGTACCTCGCGGACTGCCCTGCGACACGTGGCTTCCTCTCTCCGCACTGCGAGCACCGATCCGTGCCCCGCCTCTAGCTTGGCACGACAGGCCGACGGCCGAAGAGGCAAGGGAGAGCTACCGACGCTGGCACCTCAGTGCAAGTGGCATCAATGCTCAATTTTGAAGCGCCGCATCACAATCGTGGCTTGACGCAGCTTGGTGGTGAAATCGTCACTGCGGGCTACCTTGTCAATCCCTTGAGTCCTGTTCCCCCTAAGGGCACTACGGTATTCACGATCTAGAAGGTTTATCATCACGCTCAGAAGGGCGTCCGTCAGGTGCTCGCTTCTGATGTTCAGGAGATCCTTCTGCGTTGGCCTCCGCAAGCGAGTAAGGGTAAAGCTACTCATGTACGCTATGTGATACCTCCAGTTCTCGATCGTGTCGCCCAACAACGGTCGATCCTGAGAATAATCCACCAGAAACTCACTGATGCGCCTATGCACATCTAGGACTAGGCGGTATAGATCGATATCAATTTCGCCCGAAAATACCTTGTCATAGTGAGAGTCCCCAAGAAGGTATGTTTCCGAATGCTTAAGGGACGCATGCGGCTCCCCTAGAACGAAAGCCGTGTATTCCCGAGCCAATCGCGACATGCTGACCACTTGATCCAGCGAGACGCCTAGATTCTTGTAGTAATTTGCCCTCCGCTCATAGTGGTATCCGTAGCGGGTGAGCGCTTCCTCAAGGTCTTTCTGGATTTTCTCAGTGGCACGCAACGCGCCCGGCGGAAGCTCAGTCTGGCTGTTGGTCGCACGAATGATGACATCTCTTGCGCGCCCCGAGGACGGCGGGACTATAATCCGAACGAGTATTGAGCGGTCATTATGGTGGCCAGAACTCTGGAAGTGATTGAAGATCTCGTGACTCGTCTGCAACCCGTTTACGATCTGAGGGTTGGTGACGACAACCTTCTTCCCGGCAATCCTGACTTCTTCAGCAACAATGGTGACGCCGTTATTGAACCACCAGAAATCTTCTCGATGGTTAGATTTCAGCGTTCCCTCGATTGCAGTGTTGACCGCGGTGCGTCCCGCATAATCGCGTACGTTAGATTCGAACAACTCAAGGCGCAGCGCATCATTAGGAGAGGTGATGAAGTTATAGTACTCATCGAGGCGCACCAAGCAAATATAACCTTCGCCGAGCGATGTACTCATTGGCGTCTCGATGAATGCCATTTCGATAACAGTTGATGCACCGCGACCCGAGAGTTCCCTGAGCTCTGCCGCCCCCAGGTACTCTACATGGCATTTGGTTCGCGATGCGACTTTCTCCAGTTCCCGGGCAAGCCTGTTCCCCTTCGCTTTAACGTTGGGGTGCGGGGGATCCACCGAACGACTGGCATATATGACCCGGATCGAAATCTCTTGGAAGGAGGAGGCTAGGGCCTCCAGGACATTGAGAAACCTGCCGGTGCGATCCAGCAGTTTAGCGTTTGTCGCGTCGGCGAGCTCCTTGGCGTTGCGGTCCATATCGAAAAGCAGTGGGAGATGGTAGTGCAGTTTTTCGAAAGCCTGCTCCTGATACCCCGACGAAGTCTTAGCCTGCAGGATTACGAGCTGTATCTTCTTTCCTCGAAAGTTCGTGTGGCGATCAATATTGGCAGACATGTACCGATCGTCAACGAAAACCCAGAGGCCATCGACGCCGCAGTCATGAGATCCGTCGACTATCCCATCACGAAGTTCATCAATATCCAGATCAAAATCCTGTAGAGCCGCACTCGCCGCGAAGTAGTTAAAAAAGTCGTCCATTTTTTGATTCGGAGCAAGCAGGCGCCTCTTGTCCTCAAGGACGCGGTCGAGCAGGCGTTGATCGTTACTATTCACAGCCATCTGCGAGGCCCCCCTCGTGCGATATACCTATGTGAATCGTCAACAGCCATCTTGGCGACGAGAGGCCCAGTGGGCAAGGTGGCATGCTCAACCTGGCCGTCGGGCGTACTGCAACAGAGGTAGGCGGCTTGGCACTTGAACACTCCAAGACCTGCGACGCCACCCCCACGCCTCAGATGACGGAGCAACCAGAACTCTTAAGCAGGCTGGCCAGCCGGAACCGACGCCGGAGACCCCGAGTGCGTGTCACTTCGACCGTGCAGTGCATCATCCGGAGCAGCACCTTCCGACGGCAGATGGAAGCCTGGCACGACAACATGTGGCTTGGGCCCATCCTCGCGCGGCCGCAGGTCTCGTCAGGGGTTGGCTCGCACCGCCTCAGTTCCCGGCTACGCCGGTCGCCGGCAGTAGCGAGCACCATGTTCAGCAAGAAGAAGCCCAGCGGGGGCCGGTCGGGCGGTTGCCTAGCCAGTCCGACGGGTATCGCGATCGCTATGAGCTCTAACCACAAGGAAGAACGGCTCCGCCTCAGGAGCGGCCTGGAAGCCGCGATCCGGGACGTGGACTACAGCTCTGCCCACGAGGCAGCCCAGAACCTCTGCTCCAGCGTGTACGAAGTAATCCCCGTCGACTTGCATGACCTCGTGCACGATGCGGTCATGGCTGGCTATGCATCTGCGCTGCGGGATCTGGCGGCAGGGAAGTTGGACGATCGGGTACGTGAGCGATCAACCTTGCTCGACTAGCGTCCTGAGCCGTGGAAGCGTGACGAGCAGCGACCAGCGATACCCATTGGCGACCGCATCGCCTTACCCGTCTGCGGATGTGGCCAGGGACTTTCGCGCTTCCTTCAGGTAGTGGTCCAGTGCCACCCTGATGTCGTGGGTATAGTCATTACCGAAGCCGACGGGGCGACCGTCGTCGTGTACGTCTCCACCACTGGCATTCCAGACGAAGGCTTGATGGTGCAGGTCGCTGAAGGCTTCCACGGTCTTGTTCGCAGCCTCACTTACCACCTCGGGACCTTCCAGGCTCACCGCCGCGAGGGCCCGTTGCAACACAGAGCGGTGCTGGTCGATCGTGTACTCAATACGCCCCCCGTCGGCCTCTTGCGTCTCCTCCTCCCAGAGGTCGGCAAGCGCATTGAGGGCCTCACGGCAAGCCAACAGGAAGTCGCTGTACGTTCGTTTCCGGGGCTCGCGGAGCTGTAGCTGAGCCTCTGATTTCGTCTGTCTCTTGGCCTGCCGATATGTGATCCATGTGCCGCCCAGCGACACGGCCCCAGCAATACCGCCTGCAAGCACAGCCGAAGTTCCAGCATCCATAGCGCCCCTCCCACGCGACCACTTCGTTCGCGGACGCCTCAGAATCCCACGACCCTTGTGTCAGCCGGCAACTCCTGGCTCTGCTCCGTCTCAGTTTCCGTCTCGTTCCTCTCAGTCCAGCCCGGTTCCCGACGGTTCGCTGAGGTCGAACTCGCCGAGCAGGCGCCCCCTGGCGTACCGAGATGAACGGCTCCAAACGGTCCGTGGCCAGCCCGGACAAACCTGCAAAGCGGTGGCGGTGCTCAGCGTTTGATGCGTTCGCGGATGGCGAGTACGTCGAGGGCCAGGGGTGGGTTCGAGGAGGGGAGCGGGGCCGTCTGTGCGTCGGCAAAGGGCAATCTCGGGCCACAACGACGCCCCACACACGACTGGCAGCCGATCGCGGCGTCTGGCTGTGGACGAACTCGGACTGCCGCACCGCCGTAAGGAGCTCCTCCTCGGACCCCTGACGAGGCGGCCTATCTCGAACTCCGAGGTGCCGGCGTCGTCATGGTTCACTGCGGGCGGTCGTTCCCTCCGTCCGAAATGATCAGAAACCGCCACCTTCCATCGCCGCTCGCGGAGTTCCATCATGGGGGCGGTGTCTCTGGGCGCCGGGGGCGGCCTTCGCGGGGACATCGCTGCGCCGGGGGCCGGTCTCGACGGGGGGAGAGTATGGCGGTCTCACTCGGGGTGCGCGTCGGTGGACTGCTCCTTGCGGCAGCGTTGACGGTCATGACAACTGGCTGCGACTCGGACAGTGACCCCGCCGCCGTCCCTGGCGGCGGGGCGCCGGGAAGCTTGGACGCAGGCGACTCCGATAGCCAACTGCCCACGTGGCAGCCGTCGGACGTCGGCTCCTCCGGACCCTCGGCGTCCGGCTCGGGGTCCACGTCCGCCGGGTCATCCGCAAGCTCCGGTGGCTCCCGGCACGGGAAGGGTGGGGGACACATCGAGGGGCCCGCCTGGCTGCCGCTCGGCCCGCGCTCGCCCAACACCAATCAGGCAATCATGCCCGAAAGCGTCTACGACGAACTGCGTACTCCCGAGCGGTGCAGCGACGGGCTGAACGCCATTCCCCAGGAGGAGAGTCTGCCCCCAAACTGGATGGTGCTGCGTGGACTTGCCCATGCCTGTCTGGCGATTCAGGGCTTCGGTGGCTGGCACTTGGCAGCCGAGGACTACGCGGCACTCACCGGTCGGCTCAACGGCTGCAAGTTTCTCGCGGCCTATGACGCCCTAGGTCGACTGCTCGCCTTTCACCGCGCCCACCCCGGCGTCACCGTGCGGCCTCGGACCTCCGACGGAGGTGCAGCCGCGTGTGACTTCGCGATCGAAAGCGTGGACGCGGGCGGCAGCTCGCAGGCCTACCCGGGTGCGACTGTCCGGCTCGAATTGCACGGCGCCTTCTTCTATCCGACCTCACTGAGGACGAACGGCGAGATTCTGCTGGACCATGACCTTTCCCCCGCCATCCAGACGCTGGAGTGGTCCGGTGACCGGATCACCGTGACCTTCCTGGCCCCCGAGGGGCTGGACTCGTATCCGCAGACCTTCGACGTCACCGTCAGGTACATGAAAACTGAGATCACGGCACCGGACGCCCTGACCATCCTGGACCCCGCGTCGGTCCCCCAGACCCTCGCGCCCTCCGGCCTGGCGGGCACCCTTAAGGCACCCGCCTTCGCGGTGGCCCGGTGACCAGGCATGGCGGACCGCGCAGACCGCGCCTGGCACGCATGGGGCCAGCGCGCACCCGCGCCCGGCATCTGCGCGCGGCAATCGGGCGACGTCGGCGCCCGGCCGCCCCCCAGCCCCGAAGAGCGGACACCGTACCCGGACCTGCCGGCGTCCCTCAGCCACCGCCGTCCGCCGACCCGGCGTCTGGCCCCTCCGGCGATCCCGCGCCCGGACCAGACGATCCGTCACCGCCCGGCACGCCCTCACCCCCAGACCCACGGTCGCCCGGCGGAGCGCCCGAGGCGCCAACCGCGCCGAAGTGGGGCGAAGTCATCGGCACTGCTGGTTCCTTGTTGTCGCTCTTCACCGCCGTGCTGTTCTACTTCGGCTGGGCAAGCACCGACGCGGAGACCCGGGCTCTGGGGCTGCAGGACACCCTCTTTCACTTCTCCACCGCCGACTACCTACTCCGCAGTGTGGACGCGCTGTATCTTCCCGTGCTGACTCTGGCCGCGGCTTCCCTCGCGGCGATGGCCGGACACGAGTGGCTGCGGCACGATCCCGAACGGGGTGAGCGGGCGCTGCGGCTGATGCGCCACGCATGGGTGCCAGCAGTGCTGCTTGTGCCGTTCTCGCAATTCGTGCCCGCCCTTTTCGATCTGCTCCTGCCGCTTGCGGCACTCGTCGGGGCGCTGCTCACCGCATACGCCCGCACACGGCGGCGCCGCGGCCAGGACGCATCGATGGGCACGGCGGGACGCCCGCGGGCGGTGCTGATGTGGGCTCCGGCCCTGCTGGTCGCGGTGGTCGCGCTGTTCTGGGCGGTGTACGCGTACGCCGGGATCGTCGGCCGCGGCCGGGCCGCCGAGACGGCCGCCACGGTCGACGATGGGTTCCCGGCGGTCGTGGTCTTCAGTCGTCAGGACCTACTCATCCGGGGCGGCGGTAGCTGCGCCTCGGCAGTCGCGGTCAAGGACAGCCCCTACCGCTTCCGATACGCAGGACTGCGACTCTTCTACGTCTCGGGCGACCGTCTGTTCCTCGTACCTCGCCACTGGGCGCCGTGGAACGGCACCCTGTACGTCGTACGAGAGGACTCTGGGCTGCGGGTCGAATATGTGAGCGGACGGGATTACCGAACCCAGGAGTGCCCCTAGCTGGGGAGTAGGTGAGCATCGCACGGCGTTGAATGCCGTCTCAGTTTCCGTCTCATTCATCGCAAGACGCAGCTGTCCAGGGACGTTCGAGCAGCTCAGCCACTCACGACTACGTACGGGAACGAACCTCAGCGGACGGACCCGAAGCATGCTCTGACCAGCGTGGACAAACCTGCAAATCGAGTTACGTGGGTTCGATTCCCGCCACGGCCTCCACAGACCGGCGGACGTACGGGTGGCACCCCCGTGGGGTGCCACCCGTACCTACCGACCTCAGGTCCGCCGGCCGTCAGCCGGCAGCCGGCGTGAACGTCCGGATGTCGCCGGCGGGCGAGTAGTTGCCGGCCGCGTCATAGGAGCGGGCCCGGTACTCGTAGGTGCTGCCGGCGGTCAGGGTGTCGCAGACGCCGGCGGTGGCGTAGCCGGAGCGCGGGTCGTACCCCGAGTGCAGGACCACCGACCAGTCGCTCGTCCCGGCCGTCCGGCGCTCGATCTCGAACCCGTCGAAGTCGCGGATCGGAGCCGGCGTGTAGTCGGTCGCGGTCGCGCGGACGCCGCCCGCGCAGGCGCTCAGGGACAGCTCGGGAGCCCGCTGCGGAGCGATGCCGTCGGGGATGGGGAGCCAGAGCTCGTTGGTGGCGTTGGCGTCGAGCATGTAGGAGCCCTCACCGTAAGTAGTGGTACCGCCGTCGTTGGTGACGAGGACGCGGTAGTAGCGCCACTCACCGTCGGCCACGACGGGACCGGTGGTCCAGGTGTTCTCCGTGGTGGTGCCGATCCGGACCCACCTGGTGTAGCCGTCCGCCCCCTCGTCGTAGCTCAGGACCGTGTAGTGGTTGAACTGCGGCTCGGTGTTGAGCGGCCACTTCAGGGTGACCTTGCCGGTCGCGCTGCTGTACGTACCGGTCAGGGAGGACACCACGGGCAGCGGGCGGACGATGGTGTCCGCACTGCCCGAGGAGGTGTTGCCCGCCTTGTCCTTGGCGCGCACCTCGTAGTAGTAGGCGGTGCGGTCGTCGGGGTTGACGAGGGGGTCGGTGCAGCTGCGGGCGGTGGTCGTGCTGACCCTCGTCCAGGCGGTGGAGGTGACGGGCCGCCGGTAGAGGGAGTAATTCGCCAGATCCATCTCCTTGTTGGCGGCCCAGGAGACGGTGGTCTTGCGGGTCTTGGTGTTGTACACGGTCTTCACGCCGGTGGGGGCAAGCGGCTTCGTCCTGTCGTACGTCGCCGACGTACGGGGCGCGTAGGTGAACTTGACCTTGGCGGCGCCGGTCCAGTTCGCATAGTCGACGCGCAGGGTGTGCTTGCCCGAGGGCACCGTGAGGTTGACGCCCTTGGAGCGGGCGGTGTCGCCGGTGCCCTTCCACAGGTCGATCTTCCGCACGCCGTCCAGGTAGACACGGACGCCGTCGGTGGCGGACGCGGTGAACGTGAAGGGCCCGCCTGAGCCGAAGTCACGCGTCACCGACCAGCGGACGCCGAAGTTGTTCGACGGCAGTCCGGCGGCCGGGCTGCCGGACCAGCTCTCGCTGACGGCGCTGTCGCAGTCCGTCCGCGCGGGGGAGCCGGAGAGCGCGGTGTTCTTGTAGAACGTGCGCTTGTAGACGTTCGTCGAACACGCGGCGTCGGCGGCCGAAGCCTGCGGGGCGACGGTCACCAGACCGCCGGCGGCGAGGAGGGAAAGGGCGCCGCCGACCAGGGCGGCGACGGATCTCTTGTGCTGCACGGGGGCCTTTCGTCATAGGCAGGTAAAGACGTACAGCGCCAAGACTCGCGAGGGGGGGCAAGGGTTGCACGGCTCGGACATGTGTGTGCTGCGACGGGGACAGCGCCGTCGGGAACTGCCGGGAGGGCAGGCGCCGCGCCGGCGCCGAGTCGGTCCGCGGTCTCGTTCTCTCCCGCGGCCGGCGGGACGGCGCGGCAGTCTCCCGCACGCGGCAGGTCACGCCTGGGGCCGGACCACCGCGTGCTGGGGGCGGATCGGCAGGCGGCTGACCGGGCGGCCGGTGGCGGCGCGGACGGCGGAGGCCACGGCGGCCGGGGAGACGACGACCGGGACGGCGCTGGCGGCCTTGGCGCCGAAGGGCGCGAGGACGTCGCGTTCCTCGACCAGGCTGACGATGCGCACCGCGGGGGCGTCCAGGGCCGTGGGAAGCGTGTAGCCGGTGAGGTTGGGCCGCTTGACGATGCCGCGGGGGGCGCGCAGGTCCTCCATGAGGGCCATGCCGACGCCCTGGGTGACGCCGGCCTCGATGCGGGCCCGCAGCTGCGCGGGGTTGAGGACCCGGCCGACGTCCTGTGCGACGGCCATCTCCACGACCCGGACCGCGCCGAGTTCGATGTCGACGTCGACCACCGCGCGCACCGCGCAGAACGCCAGGCCGACGAACGCGTCGCCCTGGCCGGTCTCGTCGAGCCGGTCGGTGGGGTGCGGACGGCACTGTGCGGTGGCCCACAGTTCCTTGCCTGCCAGCTCCTCCTCGACGGTGGTGGAGAGCACACCGTCGTACGAGGTGATCTTGCCGTCGGCGATGGAGAGCAGCTCCGCCGACATGCCGAACTTCCCGGCGAGCGGCTGGAGGAGCTGGGTGCGCACCATCTTGGCGGCGCGTTCGACGGCCCCGCCGGAGACCCAGGTGTGCCGGCCGCGCGCGGCGGCGCCCGCCGGGGGCTGGTCGGTGTCGGAGGGCAGGACGCGGACGTCCTCGATGCCGAGGACCTCCTGCACGATCTGCCGTGCCAGGGTGGCGAAGCCCTGGCCGGTGTCGACGGCGGCGCAGATGACGGTGGCGGCGCCGTCGTGCACGCGCACGGTGGCGGTGGAGACCTCGTCGGTGCCCTCGGCGCCGAGCATGTGCACCATGCCCAGCGCGTAGCCCACGCCGCGGCGCACGGCGCCCGGTTCGCCGGCGCCCTCCAGGCCGCCGGGGAGCAGCCATTCCGACTCGTCGTCGTCCACCGGCAGCGGCGGCAGGTCGGCGTCGCGGACGGCCTTCAGCAGCTCGCCGACGGGCGCCGGGCAGGTGACGGACTGCCCGGTGGGCAGCAGGTCTCCGGTGGCCATGACGTTGCGCATGCGGATCTCGGCCTGGTCCAGGCCGAGTCTGGCGGCGAGCTTGTCCATCTGGCCCTCGTAGGCCGCGCAGACCTGCATCGCGCCCTCGCCCCGTACGTGGCCCGACGGCGGGTTGTTGGTGCGCACCGCCCAGCCCTCGACGAAGACGTGCGGGACGACGTAGGGGCCGGCGGCGAAGGCCACCGCGGCGGCCAGGGCGTCGGAGGAGGTGTCGGCGTACGCGCCCGCGTCCAGCAGCACCTGGGCCTCGACCTTGACCAGCCGGCCCTCGGAGTCGGCGTGGTGGCGGTAGCGCAGCAGCGTGGGGTGGCGGTGGCTGTGGCTGAGGAAGGACTCCTCACGGGTGGCCACGAACTTCACCGGGCAGCCGGTCTTCAGCGCCAGCAGCCCGAGCGGGATCTGCACGCCGGAGTCCTCGCGGTCACCCATCGCGCCGGGCACGCCGGTGACCACGACCTTCACCCGGTCCTGCTCCAGGCCGAAGCATGCGGCGGCCAGGTCGCGGTCGGTGTGCGGGTCGGTGGAGGCGACGTACAGCTCGACGCCGCCGTCGGGGCGGGGCACGGCGAGGCCGGCCTCGGCGCCGATCGGGGCGGGGTCCTGGCGGCCCACCCGGTACAGGCCCTCGACGATGACCTCGCCGACCGCGTCCGGGTCGCCGAACTGCAGCGGGATGTGCCGGATCAGGTTGCCGTCGGGGTGCAGCGGGGGCGCCGAGAAGGCCCGTTCGGGGTCGATGACGGGTTCCAGGACCTCGTACTCGACCTGGATGGCGGCGGCGGCCAGCCGGGCGGTGTCGGGGTGGTCGGCGGCCACGGCGGCGATGGCCTCGCCGTGGTGCCGGACGGTGTCCTTGGCGAAGACCGGACGGTCGGCGACACGGCGGCCGTGCATGGCGTCGCCGGGCACGTCCTGGTGGGTCACCACGGCCCGCACGCCGGGCATCGCGACGGCCTCCGCGGTGTCGATGGAGACGATGCGCGCGTGCGGGTGCGGGGAGCGCAGCACGGCCGCCCACAGCAGGCCCTCGGCC
This sequence comes from Streptomyces sp. MI02-7b, assembly GCF_033793585.1. Taxonomy (NCBI): domain Bacteria; kingdom Bacillati; phylum Actinomycetota; class Actinomycetes; order Kitasatosporales; family Streptomycetaceae; genus Streptomyces; species Streptomyces sp. MI02-7b. The sequence goes on from NZ_JARAWX010000028.1 coordinate 83,094, forward strand.
CACAGGTCGGCCGCGTACGGGTAGGTGCCCTGGGTCTTGGCGGTCGCGTCGGCGGCGGCCAGGGACGCGCCGATGCCGTGGGGGTGCGCGTCGGCGGGCGTCTCGGCGGCGGCCGCCGAGGTGCCCATGGCCGGAGTGGCCGTCGCGGCGTCGGGGCCCGTCATCGCGCGTACCTTTCGCTGCCGCGAGGGGTGAGGGGGTGCGGGGTGCGGTGGCTGTGCGGGGTCACGCCGGGCCTCCGGTGGAGGGGCGCGGGTGCGGGACGCGGGCGGACTCCGCGGCCGGTTCGCCGTCGGCGCCGTCGGCCGCCTCCGCGGCCTCGTCGCGCTCCGCGACGACCGTGCGGACTGCCTCCAGGACCCCCTGGTAGCCGCTGCAGCGGCAGAGGTTGCCGCTGATGGCCTGCCGGGTCTCCAGCTCGCTGGGGCGGTGGTTGCCCTCCAGCAGGTCGTGCACGGTCATCGCCATGCCCGGGATGCAGAAGCCGCACTGCACGGCCCCGCACTCGGCGAGCGCCCGCTGCACGTCCGAGGGCCGGCCGTCGACGGACAGCCCCTCGACGGTGCGGACGTCGGAGCCCGCGGCGGTCGCCGCGGGCACCAGGCAGGAGGCGACGAGCCGGCCGTCGACCTTGACCGAGCAGGCGCCGCACTCGCCCTGCTCGCAGCCGTCCTTGGCGCCGGCCAGGCCCAGCCGCTCGCGCAGGACGTAGAGCAGGGACTCGCCGAGCCACGCGTCGGTGACGGGGCGGTCGGTGCCGTTGACGTTGAGGACGTAGGAGGCCAGCGGGTGCTCGCTGTGCGGGTCGCCGGACTCGCCGGCCCCGCCGGTCCCGGGTTCGGCCCCGGCGTCGTCGGTGCCGGGGTCCCCGGGCTCCTCGTGGGGAACGGGCTCCGCGGCCGCGGGCGGGGTGGGCGCGGTGTCGGGCAGCCGGTACTCGCCGGACTCCTCCGCGGTGCCGTCCGGGGCGAGCGGCAGCTTCCACTGGCCGGTGGCGTCGGGCGGCAGGGACCAGCCCTCGGAGCGCGGCGGCGGTGCCTGCGGGGCGGCTCCGGGCGACCAGGGGGCGGGCTCGGGGGCGGAGGCGAAGGCCCCCACCGAGTACTCGCCCGAGTCGCCCGCGTCTGCGGTCTCGTCGGGGCGTTCCTCGCGCACCACGGGGATGGCCCAGGTGGTCGCCGGGTCGTCGCCCGGCGCCGGCGCGGCGGGTCCCGCGGTGCCCACCGTGACGGGGATGTCGGCGGGGCCCTGCGGGGGCTGCGGAGCGTAGCCGTGGCCTGGGGCGGCGAGCGGGTCGGCCCCGGGTTCGGCCATGGACAGCTGGGCGGCGAAGGAGACGTGCATGGTCTGGTCGGCGTCGTACTCGCCGTGGGGCACGGGCTGCCACACACCGTGCCCGGGGGCGAATCCCCCGGCCTCCGGGCCGGCGGTCCCCAGGGGGGGCTGGTCGGTCATACGCCCGTCCGATGTCCTGTCGTCGTACTCGTCGCTCATGCCAGTGCCCTCCCCAGCGCACGGCGGGCCAGTGCGGCCACCGTACGCCGCAGCTGGAGGGCGGCGGCGGGCAGTTCGGGGGCCGGGGTCCCGTCCGGGGCCGGCAGGGGGTCGGGGATGCAGGCGGCGGCGGTGTACTCGCCGAAGGCCGTGAGGGCTTCGGGCGCCAGCGTCCGCTCGCCGTCCCAGTCGATCAGCCCGGCGACCCAGCGTTCGGCTTCGAGCGGCCGCAGCGGCACCGGTGCGACAGCTCCCACCGCGCAGCGTACGCCCCGGCGGGCCGGGTCGAGGACGACGGCGACGGAGGCGATCGCGCGGCCGGGCCCGGTGCGGCCGGTGGCCTTGAGGAAGGTCTGCGGCGCGTGCAGCAGCGGGACCCGTACGTACGCCAGGAGCTCGCCGGGCCGCAGCGGGTCCATGCCGGTGAGCAGGTGGCTGACGGGCAGTTCGCGGTTGCCCTCGGGACCGGCGACGACGACCGAGGCCTCCAGCGCGGCCAGCACGGGCAGCGAGTCGCCGGCGGGTGCGGCGCCGGCGATGTTGCCGCCGAGCGTGCCGGCGTTGCGGATCTGCGGGGGTCCGGCCGCGCGGGAGGCGGCGGCCAGGGCGGGGATGAGCGCGGCGAAGTCCGGGCGGCCCATGCGGGCGTGGGTGAGGCCGGCGCCGAGGAGCGCGGCGCCGTCCGCGTACTGCCAGCCGCGGATCTCGCTGATCCGCCCGAGGCCGACGAGTCCCGCGGGGCGCAGCAGCCCGGCGTTCACGGCCGCCATGAGGTCGGTGCCTCCGGCGACGGGCACGGCGGCGGGCGTGGCGGCCAAGGCCGCCACGGCCTCGTCGAGCGAGGACGGCAACGCGACATTGCGCGTTGCCTGCCGTGCGTACGTGCTCACGCAGCTGCCCCTTCCCCGGCTGTCCGCGGTGCGGTAGCCGTACGGTACGTGCTGACAGCCCGGACGTGGCAACTCTGGCACATCTTCCGGGGTGATCAACGCGAGGGTCGCAAAGGAGAGCCCGCCCTCCGGATGGCAATCCGTCCGCTTTGCACCCTTCTCCATCCTGCGGGGGAAACGGCATCCTTCACGGGTCTTGCGATGATTGACCAACCCACCCTGCCAGCCCCGGGCTTGCCGGGGCCGACGGTTGTGGCCCGGCTCACACGATCGGGGGCGGACCCTCGATCGGGCGTCCGACGACTCCGGGACGCCGCTGCCACGGCAGCGGGCCGCCCGGCGGCCGGTATTCGACCCCCAGTGCGTCAAGTCGCCCGTAGTGGGTGCCCATTCGCGCGACGAAGCCCTCGACGTCCCGCTCGGCGGGTGCGGGCAGCGGACTCCACGCGGTCTCGGCGAACGCGGCCAGCCGCGGGAAGGCCATGTAGTCCACCGCCCGGACCGTGTCCATCGTCTCGGTCCAGATGTTGGCCTGCGCGCCGATCACGTGCGCGGCCTCGCGCGGGCCCAGGCTGTCCGGTACCGGCTCGAAGCGGTAGACGTCCTCCAGGGTGCGGACGTGCGCGATCGGCACCGGCTCGTCGTCGCCCGCGGCCTGCCGCCAGTCCAGGTAGACCTGTGACTCCGGGCACATCACGACGTCGTGGCCCGCGCGGGCGGCCGCGATCCCGCCCTCGTAGCCGCGCCAGGAGGACACCGCCGCGCCCGGCGTGAGGCCGTACTCCGTCGTGTCGTCCCCGGCCGGGGACGGCCCGCGTCCACCGCCCCGGGCGCCGCCCTCCAGGATCTCGTCCCAGCCGATCAGGCGACGGCCGCGGTCGGCCAGCCAGCGGTCGAAGTGCCGGACGAACCAGCTCTGCAGTTCGTCCTCGTCGCGCAGCCCGAGCTCCTTGATCCGGGCCTGGACCACGGCCGAGGCCTTCCACTGGTCCTTGGGGCACTCGTCGCCGCCGATGTGCACGAAGGTCGACGGGAAGAGCGCCAGGACCTCGGTCAGCACGTCCTCGTAGAAGCGCAGGGTGCCCTCGACCGGGGCCAGGACGTTCGGATTGATGCCCCAACCGGTCAGCACCGGCAGGGCGGTGGTGTCGACGACGTCGGTGACGCCGAGTTCGGGGTAGGCGGCGATGGCCGCCTGCGAGTGGCCGGGGATGTCGATCTCGGGGACGACGGTGACGTGCCGCTCGGCGGCGTACGCGACGATCTCGCGGATGTCGTCGTGGGTGTAGAAGCCGCCGTGCGGGCGCTCGTCCCACAGCGGCGACTCGCGCAGGCCCACCTTGGTGCGGGTGCGCCAGGCGCCGACCTCGGTGAGCCTGGGCCGGCGGCGGATCTCCACCCGCCATCCCTGGTCGTCGGTCAGGTGCAGGTGCAGGACGTTGAGTTTGTGCGCCGCCAGCAGGTCGACGTAGCGCAGGACGACGTCCTTGGGCATGAAGTGCCGCGCGACGTCCAGCAGCACCCCGCGCCACGCGAAGCGGGGGGCGTCGGCGATGTCGCAGTACGGCAGGCGCCAGGACCGGCCCGGCAGCGGCGCCCTGCGGTACGCCTCGGGCCCCAGCAGCTGGCGCAGCGTCTGCGCGCCCCAGAACAGCCCCGAGGGCCCTCCGCCGTCGATGCGGACCCCCTGCCCGGGGGCCACCGACAGCCGGTAGCCCTCGGCGCCGAGCTCCGCGGTGACCTCGGGGTCCAGGCGCAGGGTGATCGATCCGTCGCCCCCGCCGTCGCCGGGCAGCAGCGCGAAGCCGGTCGCCGCGCCGAGGACGGACCGCAGCCAGCGGGCGGTCCCCCCGGCCTCGGGGTCCGCGGTCAGCGTCGTGCCGGGGCGCAGCTCGAAGTGACCGATGTCGGCGTGCCGGTGCGCCTCCACGGGCGCCGGGATGAGATCCATGGCGCTCATCCTGCCGGGCGGGGCACGATTGGCATAGACCATTCACGCCATCTTGGCGCCCGCGCTACCCGCGGTCCCGGTGCCGCCCCGACCCCGTGCCGCGCCGGCCCGCACGCGGGCATCACGAAAGGCGCGACCGCCCGGTTGCGGCGGCCGCGCCTGTCCGGGCCCGCGGCTACTTCTTGCCGCTCTTGTCCTTGTCGCCGCCACCGCCGGCGGGCATGGACTCGAAGATCTCCTTGCACATGGGACACACCGGGTACTTCTTCGGGTCGCGGCCGGGAACCCAGACCTTGCCGCACAGCGCGACCACCGGCGATCCGGAGAGCGCGCTCTCCATGATCTTGTCCTTCTGCACGTAGTGCGCGAAGCGCTCGTGGTCGCCATCGCCGTGCGACACCTGCGGGGTCGGCTCGACGAGGGTGCCAGTGCCCGCCCCGCGCTCGGGCTCAAGAGTGCTCATGGCACGCAAGCCTAATTGAGAGACGGATCGTCCGGGTACGTGGCGACCATCGCGAGTTCACTGCGCTGCCGCCGCAGCACCGAACGCCACAGCTGCTCGGGATCGGGCGAGAACACGTCCCCGGGCTCGGACTCCACCACGTACCAGGCGCCCTCGACGAGCTCGTCCTCCAATTGGCCGGGCCCCCATCCGGCGTACCCGGCGAAGATCCGCAGCGAACCCAGCTCGGCCGCGAGCAGTTCCGGCGGCGCCTCCAGGTCCACCAGGCCGATCGCGCCGAAGACCCGGCGCCAGCCCAGCGGCTCGCCGTCCTCGCCGTCCCGGGGCTCCCCCGGGACCACCGCCAGGCCGAGCGCGGAGTCCAGGGAGACCGGGCCGCCCTGGAAGACCACCTGCGGGGAGCCGGCCAGATTCGCCCACGGCTCCAGTACGTCGCCGACGCCGACCGGCGTGGGACGGTTCAGGACCACGCCCAGGGAGCCCTCCTCGTCGTGGTCGAGGAGCAGCACCACCGCCCGGTCGAAATTCGGGTCCGCGAGGGCGGGCGTCGCGACGAGGAGCCTGCCGGTGAGCGATGACACTTCGGTCATGGTCAACATAATCCCGCATTACGCCTCCGCGCGGGGTGGCAATGCGGCGCTTCAGCTACTCCTGGGGCGGCAGGGACAGCCGTTCCGCAACCCTCCGGCACCGCGCGACCGCACAGGGTGCTGTAGCGAATCCCTTACACGTGTGGGACCTCTCAGCCCTGACGGCGGGCCTGGAAGGCCGATTACCATTTCCCTCTGGTGCCTGCGGGGACCCCGCCTCTTTTCTGCCCCTCTCCAGGAACGCGAGAGCAATGACCGGCCTTAACGATGTACTGCTCGTCCACGGCGGCACCCCGCTGGAGGGTGAAATCCATGTGCGCGGCGCGAAGAACCTCGTACCCAAGGCGATGGTGGCCGCCCTGCTCGGCAGCGAGCCGAGCCGGCTGCGCAACGTGCCCTCCATCCGCGACGTGCGCGTGGTGCGGGGCCTGCTCCAGCTGCACGGAGTGACGGTGCAGGAGGGCGAGGAGTCCGGCGAGCTGGTGCTCGACCCGTCCAAGGTCGAGAGCGCCAACGTCGCCGACATCGACGCGCACGCGGGCTCCTCGCGCATCCCGATCCTGTTCTGCGGCCCGCTGCTGCACCGTCTGGGGCATGCCTTCATCCCGGGCCTGGGCGGCTGCGACATCGGCGGCCGGCCGATCGACTTCCACTTCGACGTGCTGCGCAAGTTCGGCGCGGTCATCGAGAAGCGCCCCGAGGGCCAGTACCTGGAGGCCCCGCAGCGGCTGCGCGGCTGCAAGATCGAGCTCCCGTACCCTTCGGTCGGCGCGACCGAGCAGGTGCTGCTGACGGCCGTGCTGGCCGAGGGCGTCACCGAGCTGAGCAACGCCGCGATCGAGCCGGAGATCGAGGACCTCATCTGCGTCCTGCAGAAGATGGGCGCCATCATCACGATGGGCACCAACCGGACCATCCACATCACCGGCGTGGACAAGCTCGGCGGCTACAACCACCGTGCCCTGCCGGACCGGCTGGAGGCCGCCTCCTGGGCCTGCGCGGCCCTGGCCACCGAGGGCAACATCTACGTCCGCGGCGCCAGCCAGCGCGAGATGATGACCTTCCTGAACGTCTTCCGGAAGGTCGGCGGCGCCTTCGAGGTCGACGACAAGGGCATCCGCTTCTGGCACCCCGGCGGCCCGCTGAACGCCATCGCGCTGGAGACCGACGTCCACCCCGGCTTCCAGACCGACTGGCAGCAGCCGCTGGTCGTGGCGCTGACGCAGGCCTCGGGCCTGTCCATCGTCCACGAGACGGTCTACGAGTCCCGGCTCGGCTTCACCTCGGCGCTGAACCAGATGGGTGCCCACATCCAGCTCTACCGCGAGTGCCTGGGCGGCACCCCCTGCCGCTTCGGCCAGCGCAACTTCCTGCACTCCGCGGTCGTCAGCGGCCCCACGAAGCTCCAGGGCTCCGACCTGGTCATCCCGGACCTGCGCGGCGGCTTCTCGTACCTGATCGCCGCCCTGGCGGCGCAGGGCACCTCGCGGGTGCACGGCATCGACCTGATCAACCGCGGCTACGAGAACTTCATGGAGAAGCTGGAGAGTCTCGGCGCCAAGGTCGAGCTGCCCGCGGCGAGCTGATCCGCCGGGGCCCTCGGCCCCCGCGGCCTGCCACACAGGTGTGCGAAAGGGCGGCCCCCCATTCGGGGAGCCGCCCTTTCGCACACCTGAGGCCTTACTTGCCCTTGGCGGCTTCCTTGAGCTTCGAGCCCGCGGAGACCTTGACGCTGTAGCCGGCCGGGATCTGGATCGGGTCCCCGGTCTGCGGGTTGCGCGCGGTACGAGCGGCACGGTGGCTGCGCTCGAAGGTCAGGAAGCCGGGAATGGTGACCTTCTCGTCGCCCTTGGCGACGATCTCGCCGACGACCTCGGCAAACGCGGCCAGAACGGCGTCGGCGTCCTTGCGGGTCACCTCGGCGCGCTCGGACAGCGCGGCCACCAGCTCACTGCGGTTCATCTAGTTCTCCTTGCATGGAATCCCCCAACGTCGACCGTCGGGGAAGGCGCATTGAAGTCGCTGTTAGCGCTTCTGCGGTGCGGCCCTCACCGCCCAGGTACGCATCCTGCCCCCATTTCTGGGGGAAACGCCAATCCGGCACCCGGGAGAGTCACACAAAAAGCGTCTCTCATACGGCCCGATGACGCTGCGTCGTCACGAGGTCGCGGTGAGGCCCTGTGCCTTGGCCGCCTCGCGGACGGCGCCCGCGACGGCCCCGGCCACCTTGTCGTTGAAGACGCTCGGAATGATGTAGTTCGGGTTGAGTTCGTCCTCGGTGACCACGTCGGCGAGGGCCGCGGCCGCCGCGAGCATCATCTCGGTGTTCACCGTGCGGCTCTGCGCGTCCAGCAGGCCGCGGAAGACGCCGGGGAAGACCAGGACGTTGTTGATCTGGTTGGGGAAGTCGCTGCGGCCCGTGGCGACCACCGCGGCGGTCTCCCGGGCCAGGCCCGGGTCGACCTCGGGGTCGGGGTTGGCCAGCGCGAAGACGATCGCGTCCTCGGCCATCGCCGCCACGTCCTCGGCGCCGAGGACGTTGGGCGCCGACACGCCGATGAAGACGTCGGCTCCGCGCACGGCCTCCTTCAGCGTCCCCGTGATCTCCTCGGGGTTGGTGTTGTCGGCGATCCACCGCAGCGCGGACTCCGGGCCCGCGCCGACCAGGTCCTCGCGGTCGCTGTGCACCACGCCGTGGATGTCGGCGACCACCGCGTGCTTCACGCCCGCCGCCAGCAGCAGCTTGAGGATGGCGGTGCCGGCGGCGCCCGCGCCGGACATCACGACCCGCACATCGCCGACCTGCTTGCCGACCACGCGCAGCGCGTTCGTCAGCGCGGCGAGCACCACGATGGCGGTGCCGTGCTGGTCGTCGTGGAAGACCGGGATGTCCAGGGCCTCGCGCAGCCGCGCCTCGATCTCGAAGCAGCGGGGCGCGGAGATGTCCTCCAGGTTGATGCCGGCGAAGCCGGGGGCGATCGCCTTGACGATCTCCACGATGGCGTCCGTGTCCTGGGTGTCCAGGCACAGCGGCCACGCGTCGATGCCGGCGAAGCGCTTGAAGAGGGCCGCCTTGCCCTCCATGACCGGCAGCGCGGCCTTGGGGCCGATGTTGCCCAGGCCCAGCACGGCGGAGCCGTCGGTGACCACGGCGACGCTGTTGCGCTTGATCGTCAGACGGCGGGCGTCCTCGGGGTTCGCGGCGATCGCCATGCAGACCCGGGCCACGCCGGGCGTGTAGATCATCGACAGGTCGTCACGGTTGCGGATGGGGTGCTTGGACGCCATCTCGATCTTGCCGCCGAGGTGCATCAGGAACGTACGGTCGGACACCTTGCCGATCGCCACGCCGTCGATCTCGCGCAGCTTCGCCACGATCTCGTCCGCGTGCGCGGTGGACGTGGCGGCGATCGTCACATCGATCCGCAGGGTCTCGTGGCCCGACGCGGTGACGTCCAGGCCGTGGACAGCGCCGCCGGATGCTTCGACGGCCGTGGTGAGCTGGCTGACCGCGGAACCGCTCGCGGGCACCTCCAGCCGCACCGTGATTGAGTACGAGACGCTCGGCGCCGTTGCCATGGCCGCTGTTCCTCCGCTGTCGCTTGCTGTGCGCCCTCGATGCTGCCACCTACCCACGGGTATGGGTAAACCGGGGGCCTCGCAACGCAACGCTGGGGCACGCGCGGAGCCCGGGGAAGCTTGTGTGCTTAGTGTTCGCCGGGTTCGGCACCGCCCGCGGCTCGCCCTCGCCCCCGACTCGGCGGGCGCACCCTTCGGCGCCGCGTCCCCCCACTGACCGGAACCCGGGAGGGACGAACACCTTCGTGCCATCGACCGCCAGGCGGACCGTTCCCGGTACGGCGGTGGCGGCCGGCGCACCGGAAGGCGTCGAGCAGCCGCGGATTCGCACCCGGTTCGCAGCCGGGTCCGCCGCGCCGCCGTCACATCGAATGCCGCGTACGGAATGACAATCGCGGATCGTTTGTTAGATTGGACAAGGCACCGGCTCGATCCAAGCCCCCGGGCCCAACCTTAGGCGCTTCGAGCGCCCACTTGCCGCGAGGCGAGCATGGCGGGTCGGTGTCACAGACGTCCGGCGGGGCGCCCTTCTCCTGGAAGGGCGCCCCGCCGTTCTGTGTTCCGGTCAGTCCCGCAGCAGGTCCGGCACGCCCTGCGCGTCGGGCAGGTCCCGCCCGCCCGACAGCACCGTCAGACGCTGCGTGGCGCGGGTCAGGGCGACGTACAGCACGCGCAGCCCCGCGGGCGACTCGTCCGCGATCTCCGCGGGGGACACGACCAGCGTCGCGTCGTACTCCAGCCCCTTGGCCTCCAGGCTGCCGAGCGCCACGACGCGCTCGCCCAGCCCCGCCAGCCAGCGCCGGGCCTCCTCACGACGGCCCATGGCCACGACGACGCCCACCGTGCCCTCGACCTCGCCCAGCAGCCGTTCGGCCTCGGCGCGCACCGCCTCGCCCGTCCGGCCGCCCGCCGCGACGGCGAACTGCGGCACCACGCCCGTGGAGCGCACCGCGCGCGGCGACTCGCTGCCCGGCATCGCGAGCGCGAGCACCTTGGCCGCGAGATCGGCGATCTCGGCCGGGTTGCGGTAGTTCACCGTCAGCGTGAAGCGGCGCCGCGGGCGGGTGCCCAGGGCCTCGTCGCGGGCGAGCGCCGCCTCGTCCGGGTCGGTCCACGAACTCTGCGCGGGGTCGCCCACCACCGTCCAGGTCGCGGCCCGGCCCCGGCGGCCCACCATGCGCCACTGCATCGGCGTCAGGTCCTGCGCCTCGTCCACGATGACGTGGGCGTACTCGGTGCGCTCGGCGTCCAGCCGCTCCTGGCGGGAGCGGCGGCCGCCGGCCATCCGGTCGGCGAACGTGGTGACCTCCTCCAGACCGGTGAGCTGGTCCAGCGGGTCCGCCTCGCGGGTGCGCACCTTCGGCGGCGGGCCGAGCAGCGCCTCCAGCTCGTCCAGCAGCGCCACGTCGTGCACGGACAGCGCGCCGTTGCCGGCGTCGTCCAGCCGGCGCAGCGAACGCGCCACCCGGCGGACCTCCGGCGGGGTCAGCACCCGCCGCGCCCAGCGCCCGAGCCGCTTCTCGTCCGCGAGCGCGGCCAGCACCCCGCGCGGGGTCAGCACGGGCCACCACGCGGCCAGGAAGTCCAGGAACTCCTGCTCCTCGGCCACGTCGTCGTCGAAGGCCTCGCGGGCCTCCGCGGCCATCTCCGCGTCGTCGTAGCGGCGGTCGGCCTTGCGCCACAGCGCGTCCAGCAGCAGGCGGCGGGCCCGCGGCCGCAGCAGGTTGACCGGCGTGGTGCCGCCCAGCACCGCGTGCCGGATCCCCGACAGCTCCGCGGCGTCCAGCTCCAGACGGCGCCCGAAGGCCACCACCCGCAGCCGCTCCGGGCAGTTCCCGTCCTCCAGCGCGCCCCGGGCCGCCCGGTGCAGCACCCTCAGCATCCGCAGCGAGCCCTTGATCCGGGCCACCGCCGGATCGTCGTACGTCGTCGCCTCCGCGCCGTCCACGAGCGAGCCGACGGCCCGGATCGCGACCTGCCCCTCCTCGCCCAGCGAGGGCAGCACGCCCTCGGTGTACGCCACCAGCAGCGGCGTCGGGCTGACCACGAGGATGCCGCCCGCGTAGCGCCGCCGGTCCTGGTAGAGCAGGTACGCCGCGCGGTGCAGGGCGACCGCCGTCTTGCCGGTGCCGGGGCCGCCGGTGACCTCGGTGACCGAGGCGGCGGGGGCCCGGATGACGACGTCCTGCTCGGCCTGGATGCTGGCGACGATGTCGCGCATCGTGTGGCTGCGGGCCTGGCCGAGCGCCGCCATCAGCGCGCCGTCGCCGACCACCGGCAGCCCGGTCGCGAGCTCCGGGCGCAGCAGGTCGTCCTCGACGCCGAGCACCTTGCGGCCCTTGGAGCGGATGACGCGGCGGCGCACGACGCGGCCCGGTGCGACCGGGGTCGCCCGGTAGAACGGCGCGGCGGCCGGCGCCCGCCAGTCGATGACCAGCGGGGCGTACTCGGCGTCGAGCACGCCGAGTCGGCCGATGTGCAGGGTCTCGGAGATCTCCGCCGTGTTGTCGGGCCCGATCGCGTCGTCGGCCGGCTCGACGGAGGTGTAGGCACCGTCGGGGCCCTTCTTGCCGTCCTTGCCCCGCAGCAGGTCGATCCTGCCGAAGAGGAAGTCCTCGAACTCCGCGTTGAGCCGGTTCAGGTGCAGACCCGCGCGGAAGACCTGCGCGTCGCGCTCCGCGAGCGCGCCCGGCGTACCGACATGGCCGCGCTTGACCGCGTCGTCCATCAGGAACTCCGCCTCGTGGATCTTCTCCTCGAGCCGGTCGTACACCCGGTCCAGATGCGTCTGCTCGACCGCGATCTCCGTGTCCCGGACCGCTGCCACGCAGGACCCCCATTCTTTTTCTTTCCGTACGTCGTGCGCCGCGCCCCGCGAACGGAGCAGCCTGCCACCGTACGCCAACCAGGGGTTTTCCGCCCAGTCAGATGCGTGTCGCCGTGGCGCCGGCGCGCCTGCGGTGGCGGGCCACCCGTTCGCGGTTGCCGCAGGTCTCGCTGCTGCACCAGCGGCGCCGGCGGCCGCGCGAGGTGTCCAGGTAGACAAGGGTGCACCCGTCGCCCTCGCAACGGCGCAGGCGGCCCGCCGCGACGGGGTCGGTCAGCAGGTCCAGGGCGTCGCGCGCCACCGCGCCCAGCAGTCCCGCGCAGTCCGGCTCCGCCGCCAGTCCCCGGGTCAGTGTCCCGTCCGCCGCGCGCACCGCACGCGGCGGGGGCGGCGGTGCGAGCGCGGCGTCGTTCAGCGCCTCCACGTCCCCGTCGTCGGCGGTCCGCCCGGCCAGCCGTGCCTCCACCAGGCGCGCCACCACGGCCCCGAGCTCCATGAACCGCCGCGCCCATCCGCCGTCCGCCGGGACCTCGGTGCCGCGCGGCACCAGGCCCGCGCCGCGCAGCCACTCCACCAGCCGCTCCGGGGAGCCTGCACCGGGGCCGGCGGCGGGGCCGGGCGCCGCGGCCGCCACGAGGTCCAGGCTCGTCCGTCCCGTGTCGAAGCGCAGGTGCATCCGCGCCGCGGTCGCTCCCATCCGAGTGCCACCTCCTCCGGAGGTCCTCCCCCGAGCCCCCGGCGCGAAACGGAACCCGTCCCCGGGGTGCGCCGCGGCGCCCGGGCGGGACGTCACGCGACGCCCGCCGGGTCAGGGAGGCGGCGGGGCATCGAGGGCGAGGCGGTAGCCGCGTCCGACGACGGTCCGGACGAACTCGGGGGCGCCGAGGGCCGTGCGCAGGCGGGCCACGGCGGTCTCGACCGCGTGTCCGTCGCGCCCGGCGCCGGGAAGGGCGGCCAGGAGCTCGGGGCGGGGGACGACCAGGCCGGGGCGTGCGGCGAGCACCCGCAGCAGGGCCATACCCGCCGGGGGGACGGCGCGGAGCGCGCCGTCCACGACGGCGGCGTGGCCCCGGATCTCCAGGCGGTGACCCGCGACGTGCAACGGGCGCACCCGGCCGGGCAGTTCGCGGGCCAAGAGCTCGGCCAGCGGCCCGAGGCGGAAGCGTTCGGGATGGACGACGGGCACCGCGTGGCCGCGCAGCGGACGGGCGGCCGCCGGCCCGACGCACGCGGGCAGCACCTCCTGCCGGAGCGCGTCGAGGACGCGGGCGCGCATCCCCCGGCGGTCTGCGCGTTCGAGCACGGCGGCGGCGGCCGGGGCGCTGGTGAAGGCGACGGCGTCGAGCGTGCGGGCGGCGACCGCGTCCAGCAGGCGGTCGACGGGGGCGGTGTCGTCCGACGGCACGCAGCGGTGGACGCGGACGCCGACGACCTCCGCGCCGGCCCGGCGCAGCGCCTGGCCGACGCCGGGCGGCGGCTCGCCGTGCAGTTGGACCGCGACGCGCCGGCCGGCCACGCCCGCGCCGAGGAGGCGGGCGAGGACCTGGGCCCGGGCGAGGACCTGGGCCATGGACGCGGTGCCCGGCGACCACACCGCGGGGAGCCCGGTGGCGCGGACGGCGTCGCGAACTCCCGGCCCGCGGGCGAGGAGTTCGGCCTGTCGCAGCCGCTCCCGCAGTACGTCCCCGAGGCCCCAGCCGTCGGCGGCACCGATCCAGTCGCGGAAGCCCGCCGCCGTGGTGGCGACGACCGCATCGGGCGGTCGGTCGAGCAACCGCTCGGTGGCGGCGAGCAGTTCGATGTCGTCGGGCAGCGGGACGACGCGCAGTGCGGGGGCCCGCACCACCGCGGCGCCGCGGTCCTGAAGGAGCTCCGCCAGTTCGTCGGTGTGCCGGGCGGCGGTCACGCCCACGGTGAAGCCCGCGAGCGGGGGCACGTCCGCGTCCCGCCGTCGCATGGATCCCGCCTCGCTCCGCCCCGGGCGCACGTGCGCGCAGGTCCGGCACCGTCCCGGGCCCCGGACCCGCCTGCCCGCCCGCCCGCCGATCCGCGCATGGTGCCAAGCATCGATGACGGTGCGGGTTCGCCGGGATTTCCGCGGTGTTACGGCGCCGGCGGGCCGGGCGGTGTCATCAGGCGCGCGTCGGGCGCGGGCAGCCAGGAGTGCGGAGGGCGGGCGAGCCATCCGCCGTCCGCGCAGGCGAGCCTCCGCGCCGCGGCGCGGAGGGCGTCGAGTCCGGGGTGGCGCAGCCCGCGCCGCCAGACCATGGACACGGGGGTGAGCGGCACGGGGGCGGTGATCGGACGCAGGACGAAGCCGGGCAGGTCGATGAACTCGGTGCTGGCCAGGACCGGCCAGCGGTGCTTGGTGACCAGCCGTACGAACTCGTCCTTGCCGTCGATCTCCGGGAACGGCGCGGCCACCGCGATGCCGCGGCCCTCGAAGAGCCGCTCGGCGAGGTCGGTCCACTCGGCGGTGTGCGGGTTGCCGGCGGCCGCGTAGAGCGCCTCGCCGGCGAGCGCGGCCAGCGGTACCTCGGGCAGGGCGGCGAGCCGGTGGTCGCCGGGGAGGAGGACGGCCATGCGCTCGTAGCGGACGGGGAGGTGGTCCAGGCGGGAGAGCACGGCCGGGGCGAGGCCCGCGACCCGGCCGAAGGAGACGTCCAGGCGACCGGCGAGGATCTCCGCCGCGGCGCCGGTGAGGCCGCTGTGGAAGCGGGCGGTCAGCTCCAGCTCGGGGGCGGCGGCGCGGGCCTCGTCGAGCACGCGCGACGCGGTGCCGACCGGGGCGCCGATGTCGACCAGCAGGGGGCGCCCGGCGGGCGCGAAGGCGGCGACGAGTTCGTCGTGGGCGGCGAGCACCCGGCGGGCGTGCGGCAGCAGCCGTTCGCCGTCCGGGGTCAGCCGCACGCTGCGCGTCGTGCGCGCGAACAGTTCCGTGCCGAGCGCGGCCTCCAGACGCCGGATGTCGCGGCTGAGCGCCTGCTGGGCTACGTAGAGGCGGGCTGCGGCCTGGGTGAAGTGCAACTCCTCGGCGACGGCGGTGAAGGCCCGCAGCAGACGGGGGTCGAGGTCGTGCGGCATCCGCTCATTCAACACGCCCCGCACTCACAACGAAAGTGCGTCAATGGGCGCTGATCAGGTGTTGGACCGCCGCGGGGGCCCGCGGCGAGGGTGGTGGGGTGATCAGCAGCCTCGCGCCCTACCGCCGGATCTTCGCCCCGCCCGGCGCCCTCGCCTTCACCGCCGGCAACCTCATGGCCCGCCTCCCCGCGGGCATGTTCGGGGTCAGCGCGGTCGTCATGATCTCGGCGGGCTACGGCTCGTACGCACTGGCCGGGGCGGTCACCGCCACCGGACTGGCCGCCACGGCCGTGGTGGGCCCCTGGACCGCCCGCATGACCGACCGGTACGGGCAGGGCCGGATCGCCGTCCCGGCGGCGGCGCTGGCCGCGCTGGGCTCGCTGGCCCTGGTGCTGTGCGTGCGGCTGCACGCGGCGCCCTGGACGCTCTTCGCCGCCTATGCGGCGACCGCGACGACCCCGAACACCGGCGGCATGTCCCGGGCCCGCTGGGCGCATCTGTACCGGCACGACGAGCGGGCCCGCCACGTCGCCCAGTCCTTCGAGCAGGCGGCGGACGAGGTGTGCTTCATGCTGGGCCCGGTGCTGGCCGCCTTCCTGTGCACCGCGCTCTTCCCGGAGGCGGGCACGGTGACCGGGGCGGTGCTGCTGTTCTGCGGGATCGTGCTGTTCGCGGCGCAGCGCGGCACGGAGCCACCGCCGGTGCCGCGCCCGCGGGAGGGGGCCGCGGGGCGGGCCGCGGTGCCGCCGGTGCTGTGCACGTTCCTGGCGACGGGGGCCGTCTTCGGCGCGATGGAGGTCACCACCGTCGCCTTCGCCGCCGCGCAGGGGCACCGCGGGGCCGCCGGGGCCGTCCTGGCGCTCCAGGCGGCCGGCTCCTGCGCGGCGGGACTGCTGTACGGGCTGCGGCCGCCCCGCGACCGTTTCGCGGCGAGCGTCGCCGCGATGGCGGGCCTGATGCTCCTCCCGCTGCTCGCGGCACATCTGGGCGGCCTGTGGCTGCTCGCCCCGGCACTGCTGGTCGCGGGCATGGCCACCGCGCCGACGATGATCAACGGCATGGCGCGCATCCAGCGGACGGTGCCGCCGGGGCGCCTGAACGAGGCAATGGCCCTCGCCGTCACCGCCCTGCTGGGTGGCATCGCGGCCGGCTCCTTCGTCGCGGGCGCGGTGGCGGACAGCCGGGGCCCGGCCGCCGCGTACGCGGTGCCCGCCGCGGCCTCGGCCGCCGCCGCGCTGATCGCGGCGGTGACCCTGCGGGCGGCCCCGGCCCGGGAATGACGAAAGGCGCCGTCCGCCGCGCAGTGCGCGGGCAGGCGACGCCTCCCGAGGGATGTGGAGATGGCGGGAATCGAACCCGCGTCCTGTGGTGCGGAACCAGGGCTTCTCCGAGCGCAGTCCGCTGTGCTTTTCTCGGCCCCGGCAGTCACGCGGACAAGCCGCCGACGGGCCCAGCCACTGTTTGATTTCCCACCGAGTCCCGTGGCCGGACTCAGTGGTTTAGTTCCCTAGCTGATGCCAGGATCCGGGTCGGGAACAGCCCCGGGCTGACACTCCGCGGAGTCTTCGCTAGCTGCTAATTAGGCAGCGAGAGCGAAGGCGGAGGAATCGCGCTTAGAGTTGGCGATTGTTTTTTTCGGCATATGGTTTACGAGATCATTGCCGCTTTCTCGGCTCGCTTCCCCTGCTTCGACATCCCCAGTCGAAACCGATCATCCCCATGTTGATTTTTCAAGCTGCACACCGGGCGTCGCCGTCCGGTGGTGCTGCCGCCATCGTACGTGAACAACACGCACCGAGGCCAGCGTATTTCCGGCGGGCCGGACAGCGCGGCCGGACGGAGTGTCAGTCCGGCGTGCCGGGCAGGCGCGCCACGGCGGCGCGGTCAGCCCTCGCGCTGCCGGCGGCGCGCCGACGAGATCGCCCGGTCGGCCTCTCGGCGGTCCTGCTTCTCACGCAGGGTCTGCCGCTTGTCGTACTCCTTCTTGCCGCGGGCGAGCGCGATCTCGACCTTGGCCCGGCCGTCCTTGAAGTACAGGGCGAGCGGCACGATCGTGTGCCCGGTCTCCTGGGACTTCTGGACGAGCTTGTCGATCTCCGCCCGGTGCAGCAGCATCTTGCGCTTGCGCCGCGCCGTGTGGTTCGTCCACGTCCCCTGCGTGTACTCGGGGATGTGGACGTTGTGCAGCCACGCCTCGCCGCCGTCGAGCTGGCCGAAGCCGTCGACCAGGGAGGCACGCCCCTGACGCAGCGACTTCACCTCGGTGCCGGTCAGCACCAGGCCGGCCTCGTACGTGTCGAGGATGTGGTAGTCATGCCGCGCCTTCTTGTTCTGCGCGATCAGTTTGCGACCCGTTTCCTTTGCCATAGCGCGGCCATTCTCGCACTCCGGGGCCGCTCGGGGTACCGGATTCCGCGGCGGGCCGCCGGGGACGCGAGGTCAGCGCGCCGAGGCGCCGAGGCCGTCCAGGATCTCCAGGGCCTCGGCACCGGCATCGGTGCCGCCGGAGATCTTCAGGTCCGGCTCGACACCGCGTCCGTCGACGCTGCGCCCGGCGGGCAGCCGGTAGTGGCCGACGGTGAGTTCGGCGACGGAGCCGTCCGGGAGGCGGCTGGGCATCTGGATGGAGCCCTTGCCGAAGGTGCGCGAGCCGATCACCACGGCCCGGCCCCGGTCCTGCAGGGCACCGGCCAGCAGCTCCGCGGCGCTCATGGTGCCGCCGTCGACGAGGACGACCAGCGGCGTCTCGGTGTCGCCGCCGTCGGCGGCGTACAGCGCCTGCTGCCGCCCGTGGACGTCGTACGTGGCGACGAGGCCGCCGTCGAGGAAGGCCGAGGCCACGCCGACGGCCTCGGTGACCAGGCCGCCGGAGTTGCCGCGCAGGTCCAGGAGTATGCCCTCGCCCGCGGTGCGGGCGGCCAGCGCCCGGCGGACCTGCCCGGCCGCGCCCCTGGTGAAGGCGTCGACCTTGACGGCGGTGATGCGGTGGGGCAGGTGCCGCACCCGTACCGACTCGGTCGGCAGCAGGGCGCGCCGGGGCGCGACCTCCCAGGAGCGGGCGCCGCGTTCCAGTCCGAGGACGACGGTGGTGCCGGCGTCGCCCACGCCGCGCAGCCGGGAGACGGCCTCGGTGACGGGGCGGCCGGTGACATCGGTGCCGTCGATGGTGCGCAGCCGGTCCCCGGCGCGGACGCCGGCCCGGGCGGCGGGGCTGCCGGACTGCACGCGGTCGATCTCGATACGGCCGTTCTCGACGCGGCGCACCCAGAGCCCGACCCCCACATACCGGCCGTCGAGGGAGTGCTGGAAGCCCTCGTACTCCTGGGCGGTGTAGAACGAGGACCAGCGGTCGCCGCTGCGGCTGACCAGGGCCTCCGCGGCCTGCGGGCCGACCTTGCCGTCGGCGATGGCCTCGGCGATCTCGTCGGTGTCGGCCACCGCACCCGCCGGGATGCGGGTGGAACTCCGCGCCTGCCGGTCCCCGCCGAGTGCGTCACCGAAGGAACCGGTGGCCGCCCCGGTGGCCAGAACCGCGCCGAACACCAAGGTCAGGGCGGCCGCGCGGCCGACGCGGCGCGGCTTCCCGGACAGACAGTGGCTCAGCACGTCGGGCAGTCTAGGCGAGAACCGGGCGCTGTACGGAAAGTTGGCCGTACGGCGCCCTTTGCGCGAATCAGACCTTGAGGTATTTGCGCAACGCGATCAGGGCGGCCACCGCGGGCATCAGCATGCCCACGACCAGCACCAGCGGCAGCACCTGCACGACCTCGCCCCAGCCGAGGAAGTTGATCAGCGGGACCTTGGTCTGCAGCGACAGGCCGTGGTCGATCAGGAAGTAGCGGCCCACGAGCAGCATCAGGCACGCCAGGCCGCCGCCGACCAGGCCGGCGAAGGCGGCCTCCATGATGAACGGCATCTGGATGTAGAAACTGGACGCGCCGACCAGGCGCATGATCCCGGTCTCGCGGCGGCGGCTGAACGCCGACACGCGCACGGTGTTGACGATCAGCATCATCGCCACCGCGAGCATGAACGCCAGGACCACCAGGGCGGCCAGCGTCATGCCGTTGAGGAGCCCGAACAGGTTGTCCAGCAGGGCCTTCTGGTCCTGCACCTCCTGGACGCCGGGGCGGCCCTGGAAGGCGCTGGCGACCACCTGGAACTTGGTCGGGTCCTTGAGCTTGACCCGGAACGACTCCTGCATCTGATCCGGCGTCAGGGAATCGGCCAGCGGGGAGTCGGAGAACTGCTCCTTGTAGTGCTTGTACGCGTCCTCCGCGCTCTCGTGGAAGTACTTCTCCACGAGCGGCAGCGCCTTGAGCTGCTTCTCGATGTCCTGCTTCTGCTCCTCGGTGACGGCGCCCTTGGTGCAGTTGGGGTCGGTCTTGGCGTCGTTCTTGTTGCAGAGGAAGATCGACACCTGGACCTTGTCGTACCAGTACCCCTTCATCGAGTCGACCTGCTCGCGGGCGAGCCACGAGCCGCCGGCGAGCGCGAGGGAGAGGGCGACGGAGACGATGACCGCGAAGGTCATGGTCAGGTTCCGGCGGAGGCCGACGCCGATCTCCGAGAGCACGAACTGGGCGCGCATGATGTCCTTTCAGCGGGCTTGCGATGTCCAGGGCCGGGGATCAGTGCTGATAGCCGTAGACGCCGCGCGACTGGTCGCGCACCAGCCGCCCCTTCTCGAGCTCGATGACGCGCTTGCGCATCTGGTCGACGATGTTCTGGTCGTGGGTGGCCATGACCACCGTGGTCCCGGTGCGGTTGATGCGGTCCAGAAGGCGCATGATGCCGACCGAGGTCTGGGGGTCGAGGTTTCCGGTCGGCTCGTCCGCGATGAGGAGCATCGGGCGGTTGACGAACGCGCGGGCGATCGCGACACGCTGCTGCTCACCACCGGAGAGCTCGCCCGGCATACGGTCCTCCTTGCCGCCGAGGCCGACCAGGTCGAGCACTTCGGGGACCGTCTTGCGGATGGTGCCGCGCGGCTTGCCGATCACCTCGAGGGCGAACGCCACGTTCTCCGCGACCGTCTTGTTGGGCAGCAGGCGGAAGTCCTGGAAGACGGTGCCGAGCTGGCGGCGCATGTGCGGCACCTTCCAGTTCGACAGCCGGGCCAGGTCCTTGCCAAGGACGTGCACCGTGCCGGTGTCCGTGCGCTCCTCGCGCAGCAGGAGCCGCAGGAAGGTGGACTTCCCGGAGCCCGAGGAGCCCACCAGGAAGACGAACTCGCCCTTCTCGATTTCCAGCGAAACGTCCCGAAGTGCAGGACGGTTCTGCTTGGGGTAGGTCTTGGAGACGTTGTCGAATCGGATCACGGTCGCACTCCGGATACAGGGGATCGGAGGCGACCTTACGCGAACGCCGAGGGGCCGCGCAGTTCGCGGTCCGGGTTGGTGCGTTTATTCACCGGCCAAAGCAGACAAAGTGGGCATTGGCCTCGCGGGTCACTCTTCGAAGTCGCGGGAATCGCGCGGGGCGCGCCTGCCGCCCCGGAAACTGGCACAGTGGTGGGGGGACCCGGGAACGGACCGTCCCCGACGCGCGTTGTTCATGGAGCGGCCGTAGGGCCGCATTGGGAGGAGGCGACCGCATGACAGTCGACCGACTGGTGTGCGCCAACTGCGCCGGCCCCGTCAGCGAAGGCCGCTGCGCGGTCTGCCGCGCCCACCGTGCACGCCTGCAGCAGGAGAACCCCTTCGCCGCCATCACGCCGGCGGCCCTGATCGCCCTGCTCGTGGCGCTGCTCGCCGTGGCATGGGTGGTTCACGAGGCCACCGCGTAGCGGCACCACCCGCAGCGGAAGGGGCCCGGGACGTCGATGACGTCCCGGGCCCCTCGCCGTACGCAATCGCGCGATCACACGGTGGTGTTGCGACCCGCCGGCCAGGCGCGGCATCAGGCGGAATCCGATGCCGCCCGCGATCACGGTGGCGGCGCCGATCAGCAGGAAACCGGTCTCCCCGGCACCGGTCCCGGCCAGACCCTCCTTGGTGTCACCCTGGGTGACGACCTCGCCGCTACCCGCGTCGTCGGTGCCGGTGCCTTCCACGCAGCTCACGCTGTCACCGGAGACGGCGCGGGCGGTGTCGCCGCCGGAATCGCCGGTGGTGCTGCCGCCGTCGGTGCGGGTGCCGCCGTCGGAGCCCGTGGAGCCGCCGTCGGCCGAGGACCCGCCGTCCGTGGTGCTGCCACCGTCCGTCGCGGTCTCGCCGGTCGTGGCCCCGTCGGCGCCTTCCGTAGCGGTGCCGTCCGTGGTGGTACCGGTGGCGCCGTCCGGCCTGCGCGGCACGCGTCAAGGGAGCGGCGTGCACAGGGGAGCCTCAACGGGACGTACTCGGGATCCGGATTCGGGCCGGCCCGGGCTCGCCCCCGTTCGCTCACGCCCCGGTCATACGCATGCCGTGCACGACAATTCCCAGAATGCGCAGCGTCGTCAAGGTCATTCCGGCCGCATTACCTGGAATGACCTGCGGTGGCGGCCGATTGCTTGCTCCGCCGTAATCCGAAACGCACAACTGCCGCCCATCAGGGCGGCAGTTGTGCGAACGACGAATAGATGTGAACGGTGAACGCTCGACGCCGGCGTCAGACCGCCGCGGCCTGCTCCTGCTGCTTCCGCCAGCGGATGCCCGCCTCCAGGAAGCCGTCGATGTCGCCGTCGAGGACGCCTTGCGGGTTGCCGACCTCGAAGTCGGTGCGCAGGTCCTTGACCATCTGGTACGGGTGCAGCACGTAGGAACGCATCTGGTTGCCCCACGAGTTGCCGCCGTCGCCCTTGAGGGCGTCCATCTTGGCCTGCTCCTCCTGGCGGCGCCGCTCCAGCAGCTTGGCCTGCAGCACGTTCATGGCGCTGGCCTTGTTCTGGATCTGGGAGCGCTCGTTCTGGCAGGAGACCACGATGCCGGTCGGGATGTGGGTGATCCGGACCGCGGAGTCGGTCGTGTTGACGCCCTGGCCGCCGGGGCCGGAGGCGCGGTACACGTCGATGCGCAGTTCCGTCTCGTCGATCTCGACGTGGTCGCTCTGCTCCACGACCGGCAGCACCTCGACGCCCGCGAAGGAGGTCTGGCGGCGGCCCTGGTTGTCGAAGGGCGAGATGCGCACCAGGCGGTGCGTGCCCTGCTCGACGGAGAGTGTGCCGTAGGCGTAGGGCGCCTTGACGACGAAGGTCGTGGACTTGATGCCGGCCTCTTCGGCGAACGAGGTCTCGTAGATCTCGGTCGCGTAGCCGTGCCGCTCGGACCAGCGCAGGTACATGCGCTGGAGCTGCTCCGCGAAGTCCGCGGCGTCGACGCCGCCCGCCTCGGCGCGGATGTTGACCAGCGCCTCACGCGCGTCGTACTCGCCGGACAGGAGGGTGCGGACCTCCATCTCGTCCAGCGCCTTGCGGACCGAGTCCAGTTCGGCCTCGGCCTCGGCGCGGGTGTCCGCGTCGTCCTCGGCCTCGGCGAGCTCGAAGAGCACCGCCAGGTCGTCGATCCGGCCGCGCAGCGCCTCGACCTTGCGGAGCTCGGCCTGCAGGTGCGACAGCTTGCTGGTGATCTTCTGGGCCGCCTCGGGGTCGTCCCACAGCGACGGCGCCGCCGCCTGCTCCTCGAGCACGGCGATGTCGGCCCTCAGTTTGTCGAGGTCCAGAACGGCCTCGATCGACCCCATGGTCGAGGAGAGGGACTTGAGCTCTTCGGATACATCCAGGACTGCCACGTCCCCCAGCGTACCGGGTGGGCGGCGAAGCTTCGGCGGTCCCGCCACCGCACCCCCGTTCCCGCACCCCGCGGGCCCGGGAATGCGGTGGTGGTCACCCCCGGGTCAGAGCAGCGGCGGCGCGGGATCCGCGGCCGCGGACTCCGCCGCCCGCTGCAGGGCACTGGCCAGAAGCGCGAGGTCGGTGGGGCCGTTGCCGAGCTCGCGGACCGGGCGGCGGGTCGGCGGGTCGCCCATGCGGTCCCATTCCAGGGGGACGACGGTGGGGCGCAGGGTGGCCGTCCGCGGGATGCGGCCGCTGACCCGGCCGGCCTGGAAGGCGGTGACGGCCCCGTCGGGGCGGCGCAGATAGCCGCGGCCGGGCAGCGTGTCGTCCAGGGCGGCCGGTTCCTCGACGGCGACCAGCAGGGCCGCGGACTCCGGCTCCTCCGTGCGCAGCGCGATACGCAGCCGCGCGGCGTCGTCCGCCTCGGTTCCGGCCGTGCGCTCGGGACGGCCGGTGGCGGCGATCAGGTGCACGCCCAGACGCTCGCCGTCGCGGGCCACGCTCTCCAGCGCCCGGACGACGGAGCCGGCGGCGGGCCGGCCGGGGCTGCCCAGGGCGGGCGCGACGAGCGCGTCGAAGTCGTCGACCACGACGACGAGACGGGGCAGCGGTGCCGCGGTGCGCGTCTGCACGCGGACCGCGCCCTGTGGCTGCGTCTCCCCCGCGGCGGCCGGCGCGCGGCCCGGCTCGGCCTGGCGCGGCACCACCGGCACGCGGTGGCGGTCGTGCCACTGCCGGAAGTCCAGCCCGTCCAGCAGCTCTTCGCGCCGCTTCAGTTCCCCGGCCAGGGCCTGCGCGAACTCGCGCATCCGCACCGGGTCGGAGGCGCACAGGTACGTGGACACGTGCGGCAGGTCGGTACAGACCCGCAGGCCCTCGCCGCGCTCCGTGCCCGCGCCGTCGACCAGCACGAGGGCGAGCCGGTCCGGGCGCTCGGCGGCGGCCAGGGCGGCGGCGACGGACCGCAGCAGTTCGGTCTTGCCCGAGCCGGGCGCGCCGCCGGCCAGCAGATGGGGGCCCTCGGCGACCAGGTCGACCAGGACGCGGCCGCCGGGGCCCGCGCCGAGGACGGCCGCGGCGGCACCGCCGGAGGGCGCGGGCTCGGCCCAGCGGGCGGCGATCTTGGCCGGGGTGGCCAGGCCGAGGTCCAGCTCGTCCAGGAGGCGGGCGGTGCGCGGCAGCGCGGTGCGGGTGACGCGGGGCGCGGCGGCATCGCCCTCGCGCAGCGGTGCCAGGGCCCGGGCGAACCGCTCGGCCCAGGCGGTGGAGACCGCCTCGACCGTCATCCGTTCCGGGCCGTGCGGCTCAATGCGCAAGGTGGTGGCCACGTCGCCCTCCAGGACGGCGACGGCGCCGCACTGGGCGGCCAGTCGTTCCGCGCTCTCGGCCAGGCACAGCACATGGACGCCGACGGACGGCCCGGTGGCGGCGATCCGGTCGACGGCCTCGCCGAGGTAGGCCGAGCCGGGGTCTCCGTCCACGACCAGCAGGGTGTGCGGACCCTCGCGATCGGCGGCGGCCTTGGCGACCGCCTCCGCGGTCGCCGTCGCCCAGCCGTTCCCGAGCGGGCCCTCCTCGATGCGCCGGACCAGCTCGGCGACGCGGGCCTCGGCCTGCTCGCGGTCGGTCGCGGTGAGCAGCCGGCAGTCCTGGCCGTGGGCGGGGCGCAGATGCGGCAGCCAGTTCAGCCAGGCCCACTCCTCCGCGCGCTGTTCCGCGGGCCGGGAGCGGTCGGCGGCCAGGAGGGCCACCTCCAGCGCGCCGGGCGCGTGCAGGGCGCACAGCTGGGCGATCACGGCCCGGGCGAGCCCGGTGAGCCGCGGGCGCGGGCCGGCGAGGCCGAGCACCTGGGTGTGCGGGTCGCGCAGGTCGATGGTGAAGGGGACGGCGGGCAGCGTGCGGTAGCCGTCCTCGGCGGGGAGGTCGGCGGTGCCCAGGCGGACGGTCAGCGTGTCCGGGTGTCCGGGGGCGCGCTCCCACAGCCGCGGGCCCGGCCCGAGGGCGGTCAGCAGCACGGCGGCGGGGTCCGGCCACCGGTCGCGCAGCCCGGCGGCGTCGGTGACGTCGTGGCCCGGGCCGGCGGCCCCGTCCGGCCCCGTGCCGTCGGCGGGGCCACGCCCCGCGGCCAGCCGACGGGCCCAGCTTCCTATGGCCCCGGCCATCCGGCTCCCGGCCTCGGCGGCCCGGCCGGCGGTGCGCCGGGCCTGCGCCGGCGGGACCGCCCGGGTCTGCTCCGACAGGCCGCGCTGCGGCGTGTCGCGGCGGCCTCCTGAGGCGGCGACGGGGGCCGCGGG
>NZ_JARAWX010000083.1:0-644 GCF_033793585.1 Streptomyces sp. MI02-7b
GTGGAGTCATCGTTGAAATACCACTCTGGTCGTGCTGGATGTCTAACCTCGGTCCGTGATCCGGATCAGGGACAGTGTCTGGTGGGTAGTTTAACTGGGGCGGTTGCCTCCTAAAGGGTAACGGAGGCGCCCAAAGGTTCCCTCAGCCTGGTTGGCAATCAGGTGTTGAGTGTAAGTGCACAAGGGAGCTTGACTGTGAGACTGACGGGTCGAGCAGGTACGAAAGTAGGGACTAGTGATCCGGCGGTGGCTTGTGGAAGCGCCGTCGCTCAACGGATAAAAGGTACCCCGGGGATAACAGGCTGATCTTCCCCAAGAGTCCATATCGACGGGATGGTTTGGCACCTCGATGTCGGCTCGTCGCATCCTGGGGCTGGAGTCGGTCCCAAGGGTTGGGCTGTTCGCCCATTAAAGCGGTACGCGAGCTGGGTTTAGAACGTCGTGAGACAGTTCGGTCCCTATCCGCTGTGCGCGTAGGAGTCTTGAGAAGGGCTGTCCCTAGTACGAGAGGACCGGGACGGACGAACCTCTGGTGTGCCAGTTGTCCTGCCAAGGGCATGGCTGGTTGGCTACGTTCGGGAGGGATAACCGCTGAAAGCATCTAAGCGGGAAGCCTGCTTCGAGATGAGGACTCCCACCCCCTT
>NZ_JARAWX010000029.1:0-56311 GCF_033793585.1 Streptomyces sp. MI02-7b
GCCGGGCGCGGCGGCCGCGGCGGCGGCGGCGTGCCGGCCGGGCGCGGCGAAGCAGGAGGCGACGGCGATGTCGTGGCGGCCCGCGGCGGCCAGTGCGCGCACGGCGTCGGCGACACCGGGCCCGGCCCTCGTGTACGCCGGGACCACCGGGACGCCGCCGCCCAGCCGTGCCTGGAGCAGCGCCGCGGTGCGCGCCGTGTCCCGCGCCGACCGCGGGTCGCGCGACCCGGCGGCGGCCAGCACGACCGCCGCACGGTGCGCGTCCCGGGGCCGCGGGACGCGCCAGCCGGCCTCGGTCAGCCGGTCGTGCAGCGCCTCCGCCAGCAGCGCGTGCGGTCCGAGCGCCGCGGCGATCCGGCCGCCCGGGTGCGCGGCGCGGGCCAGCACTCGCGGGATGCCGGCGGTGACGTGGTGGCCGTGCGCCAGCATGAGCGGGACCAGCACGGCGTCCCGGCGCAGCGCGGCGAGGGTGTCGTCGAGCAGCGGCTCGTCGAGGTCCAGATGGCCGAGGCGCACCGTCAGACCGGGCCGCAGCGCCCTGACCGCGTCCGTCAGCGCGTGCGCCGTCCGGGACGCCCCGGGGTCGCGGCTGCCGTGCGCGACGAGCACCAGGACGGGGGGCCGCCCGGACCCGTTCAGCGTCACTCGCGACAACTGGCTGCTGAGCTGCGCGGTGATCAGCGCCAGGAGCTGTCCCGTGCTGTCGAAACGGTCCGGTCCTTCAGCGCCGTGGAGCGGGGGTTCCAGTGCCGTCATGGAGCGAGTGTGCCCACGCGGGGTTGCCGTGCCGTTGCACGGAAATGACGTCTGGTCCCCGCCACTCCGTCCACCGGTCGCGGACACGGGCTCCGCCGCGCCCCGGCGGGAACTCACCGGCCTCGGCGGCAGCGCCGGTGGTGTCCCTGGTGGCCGGCGCGGGCGCCCTCCTCGGGGCCGACCAGCAGGAGGGCGGTGTCGTCCGCGGGAGCGGCGGCGAGACGGCCGGCGAGTTCGTGGACGGCGGTCCCGATGTCCGTGCCGGGGCGCTCGGGTCTACAGCAGGAGCACTGCCCCCGGCGGGAACGGGATCTCGGTGGCCGGGTGCCCGGCGTCGGCCTCGACGCCGAGGACGATCCCCGACCGCGCTCGCACGATGTCGGCACCGCCGCCCGGACGGCGCACGATCGCGGGCAGGTGGCCCGCGCCGGCCGGTGTCGCCCGCTGCCGTCCCGCGCGGCGCGGGGGTCAGCGGTGCTTCCAGTCACCGCCGTGGATGGGCCGGCCGGAGGCGCGCAGGTCCCGTTCGTGAGCGGGGGCGGCGAGGTACACCCAGGCGGGGAGGGTCTGGCCGGCGTAGGTGCGGACGTCGCGGACCACGCGCTCGTAGAGGTTGCCGGCCGCGCCGGGGGTGTACTCCTCCAGGCGGTCGAGGTCGGTGAGGACGTCCTCGTAGAGGTCGTCGAGGGGCTGCACGACGTCGCCCTGGACGTGGCCGCGCACGTCGGGCACCGCGTACGGGTAGCCCGGCCCGTCGAAGAGCAGGGCGCCGTGCAGGACCGCCGGGGTCTCGGTGGCGATGCGGCCGCGCAGCAGCCAGGAGTGGTTGATCTCGCCGGGCCGCAGGGTCCCGTACACGAAGAACGGGAGGCGGGAGTGGTCGTCTCGCACGATCATCATGGAACCGCAGGGACGTGGGCGGCGTCGACTCGGGCGTGAAGCGGTTGCGCGGGATGACACGGACGGCTGTCGCGGGAGTACGGGCCGTGGCGGCGCGCCTGCCCAGGTCCAGGCGGGGCAGGCGGCGGTTGCTGCGCGCCGCGGTGGCGCTGTGCGTGCTGGCGCTGCTGCCCGCCACTTGGCTCCGGCTGACCGCGGACCCGCGGGTCCGCACCCTGGCCGACGCGCCCGCCGAACCGGTCGCGGTCGTCTTCGGCGCCGGGCTGTGGAACGGCGAGCCGTCGCCGTACCTGGCCCACCGGCTGGACACCGCCTCGGCGCTGTACGCCGCCGGGAAGGTGCGGGCGGTCCTCGTCACCGGCGACAACAGCCGCACCGACTACGACGAGCCGACCGCCATGCGGGACTACCTCGGCGCGCACGGCGTCCCCCGCGCGAAGGTCGTGCTGGACTACGCCGGCTTCGACACCTGGGACTCCTGCGCCCGCGCCAGGCGCATCTTCGGCGTCGCCCACGCGCTCCTGGTCAGCCAGGACTTCCACATCCGCCGCGCGCTCGCGCTGTGCCACGCCGCGGGCATCGACGCCTACGGGATCGGCGTCGACGAGCCCCACGACGTCACCTGGTACTACGGCGGGGCCCGCGAGATCGCCGGCGCCGCCAAGGCCGCCGTCGACGCCGCCCTCACCCCGGACCCGCACTTCCTCGGGCCCCGGGAGCACGGCATCGCGCAGGCGCTGCGGTGAGCACCGGCGTCGTACGGGACGGTACGGCGCCGCCGGAAGCGGCGGCGCGGCAGGCACTGGCCGCGGAACTCGGCTACAGCGAGACGGTGTTCGTGGACGACGGCGCCGAGGTACTGCGGCCGCCCGCGGGCGGGGTGAGGGCCGCGGCGGAGGGCCCGTTCACCCGGGTGCGGGGGCGCGCGGAGTGGGCGCCGGGGCGGCGGACGCAGGCGTACCGCTCACCGGCGGAGGTCGACGCGCCCGCCTTCCCCGCCGCCGGGTGACGGCCGGCCGTACGCGTGGGCGTGGGACGACGACGTCCGGGGCCGCGTGAGGCACGGGCGTCGCCGCTCCGCGAGGACGGCATCGTGGCGGACGAGGCGACCGGGGCGGACGCCCCGGCGCTCGGCGACGGGCTCCCGCGGTCGCCGGGAACCCGTCGGGGCAACGGGCTCGCGGATCCTCACCCGCGTGCGCCCCGGCGGCGCCGCGGACCTCGGCGGCCGGGTGGTCCGGACCCGCTGAACCGCTCCCCACCTGCGGCATTGGGCGTGGCTCGGGATGCGGATCTTCAGCGGGGCGGTGATGCTGGGAGGAGTCCCACCTCACGGCAAGGAGGACAGCGATGTCCATGTTGGACAAGATCAAGGCCAAGCTGAAGGGCCACGAGAGTCAGGCCCAGAAGGGCATCGACAAGGGTGGCGACACGCTCGACGAGAGGACCGGCGGCAAGTACCAGCGCCAGGTCGACACCGGCCAGGACAAGCTGGGCGACGAGTTCGGCACGGGCGGCTCGGGCGAGAACCGGCCTCCCCACTCCTGACGCCGGCGGGGCCGCCGCGCCCGCTTCCGGCAGCGCGCGGCGGCCCTACGCTGGCTGCCATGGCCTGGACCGCGAACGACATACCCGACCTGAGCGGCCGCACCGCTGTCGTCACCGGCGCGAACAGCGGCATCGGCTTCTGCACCGCACGCGAACTGGCCCGTGCCGGCGCCCGCGTGCTGCTCGCCTGCCGCAGCGAGGAACGCGGCAAGGACGCGGTCCGGCGTATCCTGCGCGACGTCCCGGCCGCCCGCGCCGGCTACCGCCACCTGGACCTCGGCGACCTGTCCACGGTGCGCGCCTTCGCCAAGGAGTACGACGCCGACCGGCTGGACCTGCTGGTCAACAACGCGGGCGTGATGGCGCTGCCGCACCGCACCACCCCCGACGGCTTCGAGTCGCAGATGGGCGTGAACCACCTCGGCCACTTCGCCCTCACCGGCCTGCTGATGCGGCATCTGCTGGACACCCCCGGCGCGCGCGTGGTCACCGTCTCCAGCTGGCTGCACGCGATCGCCGACGTGGACCTCGGCGACCTCAACAGCGAACGCGGATACCGGCGTTGGATCGCCTACGCCCGTTCCAAGAGCGCGAACCTGCTCTTCGTCCACGAACTCGCACGGCGCCTGGCCGCCGTAGGCGCCGACACCGTGGCCGCGGCGGCGCACCCAGGGTACGCCCGCACCGAACTGCAGACCCGGGGCGCCCGCATGGAGAACCGCCGGGTCGCCGAGCGGCTGATCGGCATCGCCAACCGCGTCGTCGGCCAGTCCGCGGAGGCGGGCGCTCTGCCCCTGTTGTACGCCGCCACGGCGCCCGGTGTCCGGCCCGACTCGTTCACGGGGCCGCGCCTCCAGGGCTGGCGCGGCTCACCCGCCCCGTCCTGGCGCGCCAAGTGGACCCTCGACGACCGCGCGGGCGAGATGCTGTGGGCGGCCTCCGAGCAGCTGACGGGCGTCACCTACCCGATGGTGGTCCCACCCGCCGGGTGAGGGCGGGCACGGGTGCCTCCCGGAGAGAGAGCGGGGGCGGCACCTTCGCACAAAGGTGCCGCCCCCGGTGAGGGAGGGAGATGGTCCATGGGGCGCCGGGGTGGTCACCGGCCGCCGTTGCCCCTGTTCTGCGCCGCGGCCCGGCCCGCCTCCAGGCGGGCGACGGGGATGCGGAACGGGGAGCAGGAGACGTAGTCCAGGCCCACCTCGTGGAAGAAGTGGACGGACTCGGGATCTCCGCCGTGTTCGCCGCAGACGCCCAGCTTGAGGCCGGGGCGGGTGGCCCGGCCGGCCTCGGCGGCGGACCGCACCAGTGAGCCGACGCCGTCGCGGTCGATCGTCTCGAACGGGGAGACGCCGAAGATGCCCTTCTCCAGGTACGCCGTGAAGAAGCTCGCCTCCACGTCGTCGCGGGAGAAGCCCCACACGGTCTGGGTCAGGTCGTTGGTGCCGAAGGAGAAGAACTCCGCGGCCTCGGCGATCTGCGCGGCGGTCAGGGCGGCCCGGGGCAGCTCGATCATCGTGCCGAGCGTGAGTCCCAGTTCGGTACCGGTGGCGGCCTCGACCCCCGCGATGACCGACTCGGCCTCGTCGCGGACGATCTCCAGCTCCTGGACGGTGCCCACCAGCGGGATCATGATCTCGGGCCGGGGGTCGCCCTTGGCGTTCTTGCGCTCCGCGGCGGCCTCGGCGATCGCCCGCACCTGCATCGCGAACAGGCCCGGGATGACCAGGCCCAGGCGTACCCCGCGCAGGCCCAGCATCGGGTTCTGCTCGTGCAGCTTGTGGACGGCCTGGAGCAGCCGCAGGTCGTTCTCGTTGGCGTCCTTGCGGGACTCGGCGAGCGCGACGCGTACCGACAGCTCGGTGATGTCGGGCAGGAACTCGTGCAGCGGCGGGTCGAGCAGGCGCACGGTGACCGGCAGGCCGTCCATCGCCTCGAAGAGCTCGACGAAGTCGGACCTCTGGAGCGGCAGCAGGGCCTCCAGCGCCTCGTCGCGCTCGGTGTCGGTGTCGGCGAGGATCAGCCGCTCGACGAGCTCGCGGCGCTC
Source organism: Streptomyces sp. MI02-7b (assembly GCF_033793585.1). Classification (NCBI taxonomy): domain Bacteria; kingdom Bacillati; phylum Actinomycetota; class Actinomycetes; order Kitasatosporales; family Streptomycetaceae; genus Streptomyces; species Streptomyces sp. MI02-7b. The sequence continues at coordinate 5,249 of NZ_JARAWX010000029.1, forward strand.
GCCGAGGAACATGTGCTCGGTACGGCACAGGCCGATGCCCTGGGCGCCGAAGCGGCGGGCGCGCGAGGCGTCCTCGGCGTTGTCGGCGTTGGCGCGCACCCGCAGCCGACGGACCCGGTCGGCGTAGGCCATGATCCGGTGCACCGCCTGCACGAGCTCGTCGGCGTCGTCGGCGCCCGCGTGCATCCGGCCCTCGAAGTACTCCACGACCGGGGACGGCACGACCGGGACGGTGCCGAGGTAGACCTTGCCGGAGGAGCCGTCGATGGAGACGACGTCGCCCTCCTCCACGACGATCCCGCCCGGCGCCGTCATCCGCCGCCGCTTGGTGTCGACCTCCAGCTCCTCGGCGCCGCAGACGCAGGTCTTGCCCATGCCGCGGGCGACGACGGCGGCGTGCGAGGTCTTGCCGCCACGCGAGGTGAGGATGCCCTCGGCGGCGATCATGCCGTTGAGGTCGTCGGGGTTGGTCTCGCGGCGGATGAGGATGACCTTCTCGCCGGAGCGCGACCACTTGACCGCGGTGTACGAGTCGAAGACGGCCTTGCCGACCGCCGCGCCCGGCGAGGCGGCGATGCCCCAGCCGATCCGCTCGGACTTCGCCTTCTCGTCGAAGCGCGGGAACATCAGCTGCGCCAGCTGGGCGCCGTTGACCCGCTGCAGGGCCTCCGCCTCGTCGATGAGCCCCTGGTCCACCAACTGGGTGGCGATACGGAAGGCGGCGGCCGCGGTGCGCTTGCCGACGCGGGTCTGCAGCATCCACAGCTTGCCGCGCTCGATGGTGAACTCGATGTCGCACAGGTCCTTGTAGTGCGTCTCGAGGGTCTCCATGATCTGCATCAGCTGGTCGTAGGAGGCCTTGTCGAGCTGTTCGAGCTCGGCGAGCGCGACGGTGTTGCGGATGCCCGCGACGACGTCCTCGCCCTGCGCGTTGCACAGGTAGTCGCCGTACACGCCCTGGTGGCCGGTGGCGGGGTCGCGGGTGAAGGCGACGCCGGTGCCGGAGTCGGGGCCGAGGTTGCCGAAGACCATCGAGCAGATGTTGACGGCCGTGCCGAGGTCGCCGGGGATGCGCTCCTGGCGGCGGTAGAGGATGGCGCGCTCGCCGTTCCAGGAGTCGAAGACCGCCCGGACGGCCATGTCCATCTGCTCGCGCGGGTCCTGCGGGAAGTCCCGGCCGGTCTCCTTGGACACGACGGCCTTGAACTGCTCGACCAGGCCCTGCAGGTCGCCGGCGTCCAGGTCGAGGTCGTTGTGGGTGCCCTTGGCGCGCTTGGCGTCCTCCAGGGCCTCCTCGAAGCGGTCGCCGTCCACGCCCAGCACGGTCTTGCCGAACATCTGGATCAGGCGGCGGTAGGAGTCCCAGGCGAAGCGTTCGTCGCCGGCCTGCGCCGCGAGCCCGGCCACGGAGTCGTCGGACAGGCCGATGTTGAGGACGGTGTCCATCATGCCCGGCATGCTGAACTTCGCCCCGGAGCGCACGGAGACCAGAAGAGGGTTGTCCGGCTGGCCGAGCTTCTTGCCCATGCGTTGTTCCAGCGCGTCGAGGTGCGCACTCACCTCGTCGCGCAGGGCCGCGGGCTCCACGCCGGAGTCCAGGTAGACCTTGCAGGCCTCGGTGGTGATCGTGAAGCCCGGAGGGACGGGCAGGCCGAGGTTGGTCATCTCGGCGAGGTTGGCGCCCTTGCCGCCGAGAAGGTCCTTGAGGTCCTTGTTGCCCTCAGTGAAGTCGTAGACGAACTTCTGGATTTCTTGTTCTTCCGACACGGGACTCGCTCCTCGCGGCCGGGATGCCCTGACGGCGGGGAGCGTACCCATCTCGAAGGCGCTGCAGTACGTCCATCACCAGGTCACACGGCTGTAACCACCCATCGGCCGATAGATCGAAAGCGCCGGGACCGGTTCGGGCGGGCATCGGATGCATTCAATCCTCGAACACATGATGCCGCCACGTGATCACGACGGGCGGTATCTGTTACTCCATGCGAGGGATGGCTTGATCGGATGGCGCCGACAACGATGGCACCCAGTGCCACCCCTAAGAGAGGTGACATGACACTCGGCGCGCTCATCTGAGCAATGCCCCTATCAGGCGTGGCGAGAATCACTCGCCGCGCCGGCACGGCGTCAGACCCCGAGGGCTCCTCCACGCCGCGCGGAATGCCGTCAGCCGCCGGAAGTGTCCGATTCCGCGTCCGCATCCACGACCACCGAGCAGTCGTACGGGTCCTCCAGCCAGCCGTCCGGGAGCGCCACGCGCTTGCCCGCCGCCGTACGGCCGCGCGGGCCCTCGGCGCCATCCGGCCATTCCTGGTCGAGGTCGAGGTCGTCGAGGTGGGCGTCGAGCTCCGCCAGGGAGGACGCCATGGCGAGCTTGCGGCGCATCTCGGAGCCGACCGAGAAGCCCTTGGTGTACCAGGCCACGTGCTTGCGGAAGTCGATCACGCCGCGCTCCTCGTCGCCCAGCCACTCCCCGAGCAGCTCGGCGTGGCGCCGCATCACCCCCGCGACCTCGCGCAGCGCCGGGGTGGCCAGGGTGCCGTCACCGTCGAACGCGGCGACGAAGTCGCCGAACAGCCACGGCCGGCCCAGGCAGGCGCGGCCCACGACCACGCCGTCACACCCGGTCCGGCCCATCAGCCGGATCGCGTCCTCGGCGCTCCAGATGTCGCCGTTGCCGAGCACGGGGATCTCCGGGACGTGCTCCTTCAGACGGGCGACCGCCTCCCAGTCGGCCGAGCCGCCGTAGTGCTGGGAGAGCGACCTGCCGTGCAGCGCGACCGCGGCGATCCCCTCCTCGACGGCGATACGGCCCGCGTCCAGGTAGGTGACGTGATCCTCGTCGATGCCCGTGCGCATCTTGATGGTCACCGGCAGGTCGCCCGCGTTGGCGACGGCCTCACGCAGGATCGAGCGGAACAGGTTGCGCTTGTACGGCAGCGCCGCGCCGCCGCCCTTGCGGGTCACCTTCGGCACCGGGCAGCCGAAGTTCAGGTCGATGTGGTCGGCCAGGTCCTCGTCGACGATCATCCGGACCGCCTTGCCGACGATCACCGGGTCCACCCCGTACAGCTGGATCGAGCGGGGGGTCTCGCTCTTGTCGAAGTGGATGAGCTGCATGGTCTTCTCGTTGCGCTCGACGAGCGCCCGGGTGGTGATCATCTCGGAGACGAAGAGCCCCTTGCCGCCGGAGAACTCCCGGCACAGCGTGCGGAAGGGGGCGTTGGTGATCCCCGCCATCGGCGCCAGCACCACAGGCGGCCACACGGTGTGCGGGCCGATCGTGAGCGGTGGGGCGGTGATGGCGTCTGCAGTCATGCGCCCCATTCTCGCCCATCCGCGGACGGCCGGGCGCACGGAGTGGGTGTAGATTGAAATGGTTACACAAGTACAACCAAAGTCCGGGGCGGGAGCCCCGGCGGAGCGGACGGGGTACCGATGCCGGAGCTCAGCCACCGCAGGCGTCTGCTGGTGCTGGCCATTTGCTGCATGAGTCTGCTCATCGTCAGCCTCGACAACACGATCCTCAACGTGGCGCTGCCGTCCATGCGCGCCGATCTGCACGCCTCGATCTCCGGACTGCAGTGGACCATCGACGCCTACACCCTGGTGCTGGCCTCGTTGCTAATGCTCTCCGGCTCGACCGCGGACCGCATCGGACGGCGCCGGATCTTCCGCCTCGGCCTGGTGATCTTCACGGTGGCCTCCGGCCTGTGCAGCATCGCGCCCAGCCTGGAGTGGCTGGTGGTCTTCCGCATGCTGCAGGCGATCGGCGGCTCGATGCTCAACCCCGTCGCGATGTCGATCATCACCAATGTCTTCACCGACCCGCGCGAGCGGGCCCGGGCCATCGGCGTGTGGGGCGGCGTCGTCGGGATCAGCATGGCGGCCGGCCCGATCATCGGCGGCGCCCTGGTGGAGACCGTCGGCTGGCGCTCGGTCTTCTGGATCAACCTGCCCATCGGCTTCCTCGCCCTGGTGCTGACCGCCCTCTTCGTCCCCGAGTCCCGGGCCCCCCGGCCCCGCCGGATCGACCCCGTCGGCCAGTTGCTGATCATCGCGCTGCTCGGTTCGCTGACGTACGCGATCATCGAGGCGCCGGGGGCGGGCTGGGGCTCGTCCCTGATCATCGGCTGCCTCGTGGTCGCGGTGTGCTCGGCGGCGGTACTGATCGGCTACGAACGACGGCGCAAGGAGCCGCTGATCGACCCGCGCTTCTTCCGCAGCGCGCCCTTCAGCGGGGCGACGGTGATAGCGGTGAGCGCCTTCGCCGCGCTCGCCGGATTCCTCTTCCTCAACACCCTGTACCTCCAGGACGTGCGCAAGCTGTCCGCCCTGGACGCCGGACTGCACCTGCTACCGATGGCCGCCATGGCGCTCGTCTTCGCCCCGCTGTCCGGCCGCATGGTCGGCAGCCGCGGGCCGCGGCTGCCCCTGCTGCTCGCGGGCACGGCGACGACGGCGAGCGGGGTGGTGTTCGCCGCGCTGCACGGCCAGTCCTCGGACGTCCTGCTCTTCACCGGGTACGTGCTGTTCGGCATCGGCTTCGGCTTCGTCAACGCGCCCATCACCAACACCGCCGTCTCCGGCATGCCGCGCTCCCAGGCCGGGGTCGCCGCGGCCGTGGCCTCCACCAGCCGCCAGGTCGGCCAGTCGCTGGGCGTCGCCGTCGTCGGCGCGGCGCTGGCGGCCGGGCTGAACATCACGGCCTGGTGGATCATCACGGGCTGCGGAGTGGTCGTGCTGGTCCTGGGCTGGCTGACGAGCGGGCCCTGGGCGGCCGGCACGGCGGCACGGGCCGCACAGCGCCTCCAGGCCGACGAGCCCCGGGAAATGGTGGGGGCCGGATGAACGACGTGACACCGGCCCGGGTGTGGCGCAACATGCGCACCCTGGTCCTGGAGCGCAACGAGCGCCGCCGGGAGGTGGCCGACGCCCTCGGCATGAGCTTCTTCCGCATCAAGGCGCTGCGCCGGATCGCGGCCGCGCCCGTCACCCCGGGCGAACTCGCCGCCGACCTCATGACCGACCGCCCGTACATCACGATCGTCGTGGACGACCTGGCCGGGCGCGGCCTGGTGGACCGCACCCCGCACCCCGACGACCGCCGCCGCAAGGTCGTGGCGGTCACCGCGGCGGGCGCCGCGGCCGCCGCCGAGGCCGAGCGCATCCTCGGCACGCCCCCACCGGCGCTGGCGGCCCTGTCCCCGGACGAACTCGCTGTGCTGGACCGCGTGCTGGGCCGGCTGCTCGACGAGTAATCCCGGTGACCGCTGTCGGACCCCCGCGTTACCGTCACGGCATGACGCAGACGCAGATCACCGAGCCGGCCGACGTTCGCGACCACGACACCCTCGTGGCGCTCACGGCGCGGGGGAAGCAGGCGAAGTACCTGTTCTTCTGGGGGCACCGGCCGCAGGCGGACGGCAGCGTGGGCGCGGGCTGCCTGAGCCAGTGGTGGCCCTCGGAGTTCTCCGTCGACGGCGTCGTGTACCCCACCGCGGAGCACTGGATGATGGCCGGCAAGGCCCGGCTCTTCGGTGACGAGGAGACCCTGGCGAGCATCCTCGCCGCACCGCATCCGCACGCGGCGAAGCGACTGGGCCGCCAAGTGCGCGGTTTCGACGGCCGGGTGTGGGAGCGGCGGCGCTCGGAGCTGGTGGTGGAGGGCAATGTCGCCAAGTTCGGGCAGGACCCCGCGCTGCGCGGCTATCTGCTGGGGACGGGCCGGCGGGTGCTCGTCGAGGCCAGCCCGGTCGACCGCATATGGGGCATCGGCCTGGCCGCCGACGACGAGCGCGCGGCCGACCCCGCGCAGTGGCGCGGGCTGAACCTGCTGGGCTTCGCCCTGATGGAGACCAGGGCGCGGCTCGGCTGAGTCAGGCGGGGACGGGTTCGGGCAGTCCGGCCGCGGTCACGGCGGGGACCGTGACCAGTTCGTACAGCCGCTGCACCCGCTCGCGGGTGAGGTCGTCCGCCGGGGTGTAGGTCACCAGCCGCGGGCCCTGCCGGGGGCCGAGCCACAGGTGGGTGAAGTCGAAGGTCAGCAGGCCGACGTAGGGGTTGAGGAAGCGCTTGGCGCGGTTCTCCGGCTCCTGGACCTCATGGCGCTCCCAGAGCTCGCGGAACTCCGGTGACGCCTGCTCCAGCCGTTTCACCAGCGACTTCCAGGCGGGCTCGGCGAGGTGCTCGGCCATGGCGGCACGGTACTTGGCGACCATCTGCCGGCTGGCCTCCTTCCAGTCCGGCATCCCCGCCCGCCAGGCGGCGTCGGTGAAGGCCAGCCACATGATGTTGCGGTCCTCGAAGGGCAGCGCGTCGAGGTCGGCCACCAGCCGCCCGTAGGTGCGGTTGTGGGCGATGACGTCGGTACGGCTGTTGAGGACCGCGGCCGGCAGCGGCTCCAGCTTGCCCAGCATCTCGCGGATCTGGTCCGACATGCCGGGGCAGCGGGCGCGCGGATTGGGGTCGGTGACGCCGGCGAGCCGGAACAGGTGGGTGCGCTCGTTCGGGTCCAGCATCAGCGCACGGGCGATGGCGTCCGCCACCTGGGCCGAGATCTGGATCTCCCGGGCCTGTTCCAGCCACGTGTACCAGGTGACCCCGACCGCGGCGAGCTGCGCGACCTCCTCGCGGCGCAGCCCCGGCGTGCGCCGGCGGCGCCCGGGCGTCAGGCCGACCTGCTCGGGGGCGATCCGCTCGCGGCGGCTGCGGAGGAAGGAGGCGAGCTCCTGCCGGGCTGCTGCGGTCGTCGTCATGGCTCCAGGGTGCCCCATGTACCCAGCCCGTTGCCAGGTGGTCCTGATACCTGGATAAACGCTCTCTGGTACCACCTTTGAATGGGGCCCATCGTGGCATACGTGACCGATCGAAACGACCTCCCCGTCTCCACCGGCCTGCCCTCCCGGGCCCAGGTAAAGCCCCGGGTGATCCGTCTCGGCGACGGCACCGCCGCCTCCCCCGCCCCCGCCCCCTCCACCACCGCCTCCCACGTCCCCTCCACCACCGCACCCGCGTCCCCCGCGCTCAGCCCGCTGGGCCTGTTCACCGTGCTGCTGGGCGCCGCGCTGCCGCTGATCGACTTCTTCATCGTCAACGTCGCCCTGCCCGCCATCGAGTCCGACCTGCACGCCGGGGCGGCCCTGCTGGAGCTGGTCGTCGCCGGCTACGGCCTGGCGTACGCCGTGCTGCTGGTGCTCGGCGGCCGGCTCGGCGACTCCTTCGGCCGCCGGCGGCTCTTCCTGGCCGGCATGGCGGCCTTCGGCCTCACCTCGCTCGCCTGCGGCCTGGCGCCGGACGCCTGGACACTCGTGGCCGCGCGCGTCGCACAGGGCGCGTCGGCGGCGCTGATGCTGCCGCAGGTGCTGGCCACCATCCACTCCGCCACCTCCGGCCACCGCCGGGCCAAGGCGCTGAGCCTGTACGGAGCCACCGCCGGCCTGTCGATGGTCGCCGGCCAGATCCTCGGCGGCGTCCTGGTCGCCGCGGACATCGCGGGCACCGGCTGGCGCGCGGTGTTCCTGGTGAACGTGCCGGTCGCCGCGATCGGGCTGTTCCTCGCCGCGCGCAGCGTCCCGGAGACCCGCTCCGAGCACCCGGCGCCCGTGGACCGTCCCGGCACGCTCCTGCTGGCGGTGTCCCTGATCACGCTGCTCGCGCCGCTGACCGAGGGCCGGGCCGCCGGGTGGCCGGCGTGGACCTGGGTGTCGCTGCTGCTCTTCCCCTTCGCCGCGACCGCCTTCTACCTGGTCGAGCGCCGGGCGGACCGCGCGGGACGGGTCCCGCTGGTGCCGCCGAGCCTGTTCCACTCGGCCGGCATGCGCAGGGCGCTGCCGCTGGTGCTGCCGTTCTCCATCGGTTTCGGCGGCTTCATGTTCGTCATCGCGGTCGCGCTGCAGCAGGGCCTCGCGTACGGCCCGGTGGAGGCGGGCGCCGCGCTGGTGCCGATGGCGGTGGCCTTCTTCATCGCCTCGCTGGCCGGGCCGCGCCTGGTCATCCGCTACGGGGGGCGTGTGGTCACCGCGGGCGGCGCGCTGCAGGCGGTCGGTGTCGCCGTGCTGGCGGCCTCGGTGGCCCGCGAGTGGCACGCCGGGGGGATGAACGGCTGGGCGCTGCTGCCGGGGCTGGCGCTGGCGGGCTTCGGACAGGGGCTGCAACTGCCGGTGCTGTTCCGGCTGGTACTGGCGGACGTACCGGCCTCCCGGGCCGGAGTGGGCAGCGGCGTCATGGTGACCGCGCAGCAGTCCGCGCTCGCCCTGGGCGTCGCCACCCTCGGCACCCTCTTCCTCTCCCTCGCACCCGCGCACGGGATGCGGGACGCCCTGGTCATCGTGCTGGTCGTGCAGCTCGCGGCCGTCCTGGGGACGGCGCTGTTCAGCCTGCGGCTGCCACGCCACGTGGGGTGAGGCACCGGGTCCGGCGGTCATGACGGGGCACAGGGACTGACAGATATTGAAATCTGTCAGTCCCTGTGCCATTGTCGTCAGTGCACCCCTCGATCACGCGATCTCCTGATCCGAACAAGGAGTTCCCCATGCGGAACCGCACGCTCGGCACCACCGGACCGACCGTCTCAGCCCTCGGCCTCGGCGCCATGGGCATGTCCGCCCTGTACGGCGAAGCCGACCGCGCCGAGTCCATCGCCACGATCCACGCCGCCCTCGACGCGGACATCACACTGATCGACACCGGCGACTTCTACGGGATGGGCCACAACGAGATGCTCATCGGCGAGGCCCTGCGCACCGCCGGCGCCGACCGCGAGAAGGCCCTCGTCAGCGTCAAGTTCGGCGCCCTGCGCGGCCCCGGCGGTGAGTGGTACGGCTACGACGGCCGCCCGGCGGCGGTGAAGAACTTCGCCTCCTACTCGCTGCAGCGCCTGGGCACCGACCACATCGACGTCTACCGCATCGCCCGGGTCGACCCCGCCGTTCCGATCGAGGAGACCGTCGGCGCCATCGCGGAGCTCGTCCAGGCCGGCCACGTGCGCCACATCGGCCTGTCCGAGGTCGGCGCCGGCACGCTGCGCCGTGCCGCGTCCACGGCTCCCATCAGCGATCTGCAGATCGAGTACTCACTGATCTCGCGCGGCATCGAGGAGGACATCCTGCCGACCGCCCGCGAGCTGGGCATCGGCGTCACGGCCTACGGCGTGCTCTCGCGCGGCCTGATCAGCGGCCACTTCACCCGTGACCGGCAGCTCGCCGCGAACGACTTCCGGTCGATGAGCCCGCGCTTCCAGGGCGAGAACCTGGAGCACAACCTGGCGCTGGTCGACGCGCTGCGGAAGATCGCCGAGCAGAAGGGCGTCTCCGTCGCGCAGACCGCCATCGCCTGGGTGCTGGCCCAGGGCGAGGACATCGTGCCGCTGATCGGCGCCCGTACCCGGGAGCGGCTGACGGAGGCCGTCGGCGCGCTGGACGTCCGTTTCGACGACGCCGACCTCGCCGCCATCGAGGCCGCCGTCCCGGCCGGTGCGGCGGCGGGCAGCCGCTACCCGCAGTCGCAGATGGAGCACCTGGACAGCGAGCGCGAGCACTGACGGCCGGCGCGCCGGCCCTGGGAGAATGTCCACCATGCCACCCGAGACGCTGACCGCCGAACGCATCCTTCAGACCACGGAGGACGTGCTGCGGCGCTACGGCCCCGCGAAGGCCACCGTGGTCGACGTGGCCCGCGCGCTCGGTGTCAGCCACGGGAGCGTGTACCGGCACTTCCGCACGAAGGCGGCACTGCGCGAGGCGGTCACCCAGCGCTGGCTGGACCAGTCGCACGCGGAGCTCTCGGCGATAGCCCTGGACGCCGGGCTGCCCGCGCCGGAGCGGCTGCGGGCCTGGCTCGCGGCGCTCTTCGCGGCGAAGCGGCGCAAGGCGGGTGGCGACCCCGAGCTGTTCGCGACGTACATGGTGCTGGCGGCGGAGCAGAGCGCCGTCATCGATCGCCATGTCGGCGACCTGGTCGAGCAGCTGTCCGGGATCATCCGGGAGGGCACCGGCGCGGGCGACTTCGCGGCCGGGGACCCCGAGGTGGCGGCGCGGGCCGTCTTCGACGCCTCCGGACGCTTCCACGACCCCGCCTACGCGGCCGAGTGGTCCGCACCCGGCATCGACGCCGCGTTCACCGCGGTCTGCGACCTGATCGTGCGCGGCCTGGCGTCCTGAACCCGGCGCACGCACGCGAAGGCGCCCGGTCCCCCTCGGGGGGGGACCGGGCGCCTTCGTGCGCGTCCGTACGAGCCGGAACCTAGCAGCCGAGCAGACGGCCGCCGAGGAAGGACTCGACCTGGTCGAGCGAGACGCGCTCCTGCTTCATGGTGTCGCGCTCGCGGACCGTCACCGCGTTGTCCTCGAGGGTGTCGAAGTCGACGGTGACGCAGAACGGCGTGCCGATCTCGTCCTGGCGGCGGTAGCGGCGGCCGATGGCGCCGGCGTCGTCGAACTCGATGTTCCAGTGCCGGCGCAGGTCCGCCGCGAGCCCCTTGGCCTTCGGGGAGAGCTGCGGGTTGCGCGACAGCGGGAGCACCGCGACCTTGACCGGGGCCAGGCGCGGGTCGAGCCGCATGACGGTGCGCTTCTCCATCACGCCCTTCGCGTTCGGCGCCTCGTCCTCGTTGTAGGCGTCGAGCATGAAGGCGAGCATGGCGCGGTTGAGACCGGCCGCGGGCTCGATGACGTACGGGAAGTAGCGCTCGCCGGCCTCCTGGTCGAAGTACGACAGGTCCTGGCCGCTGGCCTGGCTGTGCGCCTTGAGGTCGTAGTCCGTGCGGTTGGCGATGCCCTCCAGCTCGGAGAACTCGGTGCCGCCGAAGTTGAAGCGGTACTCGATGTCGGTGGTGCGCTTCGAGTAGTGGGAGAGCTTCTCCTTGGCGTGCTCGAACCAGCGCATGTTCTCCTCGCGCAGGCCGAGGCCCCGGTACCAGTCCCAGCGCTGCTGCATCCAGTACTCGTGCCACTGCTCGTCCTCGCCGGGCTTGACGAAGAACTCCATCTCCATCTGCTCGAACTCACGGGTCCGGAAGATGAAGTTGCCCGGCGTGATCTCGTTGCGGAAGGACTTGCCGGTCTGGGCGATGCCGAACGGCGGCTTGCGGCGCGAGGTCGTCTGCACCTGCGAGAAGTTGGTGAAGATGCCCTGGGCGGTCTCCGGACGCAGGTAGGCGATCGAGCCGGAGTCCTGGGTCGGGCCCAGGTGGGTGGAGAGCAGTCCGGAGAACTGCTTGGGCTCGGTGAAGGCGCCCTTGTTGCCGCAGTTCGGGCAGTTGATGTCGGAGAGGCCGTTGGCCGGCAGGTGGCCGTGCTTGGCCTCGTACGCCTCCTCCAGGTGGTCCGCGCGGTAGCGCTTGTGGCAGGAGGTGCACTCGGTGAGCGGGTCGGTGAACGTGGCGACGTGGCCGGAGGCCTCCCAGACCTCGCGGGCCAGAATCACCGAGGAGTCAATGCCGACCACGTCCTCCCGCGAGGTGACCATCGCACGCCACCACTGGCGCTTGATGTTCTCCTTGAGTTCCACGCCCAGCGGCCCGTAGTCCCAGGCGGCCTTCTGACCGCCGTAGATCTCGCTGCAGGGGAAAACGAAGCCACGGCGCTTGCTCAGGCTGACGATGGTGTCGATCTTGTCGGCGGCCACGGTGCTCTCTTCAGACGACGAAGCGGTCGGTGGGGTCCGCCGGGGGCGAGCTCGGTCCGGCGAATACCTCAGATTACCGGCGTCGATGGGGGCGGTATCAAATCGGTTCCGCGTCGCGGGGGGCCGATCGTGATCACACTGTGCTCAATTGACAATCGTTTCCATTTTTGTTGAAAATGGGAGTCATGAACATAGGTCGTGTGCTGCTGTCGACGGCGGCCGTCGCCGGGCTCGTCGCCCTCTCCGCGTGCACCACCGCGGCGGGCGGGACCCGTACCGCGGACGGGCGCCTGAAGGTGACCGCGTCCTTCTACCCGATGCAGTTCCTGGCGGAGCGGATCGGCGGCAGCCACGTCAGCGTCACCGGCCTCACCAAGCCCGGCACCGAACCGCACGACCTGGAACTCACCCCCCGGCAGGTCGGCGAGCTCGGCGAGTCGGGCGTGATCGTGTACCTCAAGGGCCTGCAGCCCGCGGTCGACGACGCCATCGCGCAGTCCGGCGTACGGCACATCGTGGACGCCGCCTCGCTCACCGCGCTGGAGGACCACGGCACCGAGGTCGACGGGCACCACCACACCACCGGTGACAATGAGAGCGACACCGGCCTCGGCGAGGACGGCCCGCGCCACGACGAGGACGCCGGCGCCGACCCCCACATCTGGCTCGACCCGGTGAAGTACGCGGCCGTCGCCGAGGGCGTCGGCCGGACGCTGGCCGCGGCCGACCCGGACCACGCCGCGCTCTACGCCAAGAACACCGGCGCGCTGGTGAGGAAGCTGGACGCGCTGAACACCGAGTTCGCCGACGGACTGCGCAACCGCACCTCGGACACCTTCCTCACCACCCACGCCGCCTTCGGCTACCTCGCCGAGCGCTACGGCCTGGTGGAGGAGGCGATCAACGGCATCGACCCGGAGGCCGAGCCGAGCGCCGCCCGGATGCGGGCGCTCCAGGGCCTCGCCAAGGACACGCACGTGAGCACGGTGTTCTTCGAGACGCTCGTCAGCGACCGGACCGCGACGACCCTGGCGGGCGACCTGGGCCTGCGGACCGACGTGCTCGACCCGATCGAGGGGATCACCGACCGGTCGCGCGGCTCCGACTACTTCGGGGTCCAGCGCGCCAATCTCAGGGCCCTGCAGACGGCGCTGGGCGCCAAGTGACCGCGACGACGGAGGCTGGTATGGACACGGTCGTATCGCTGCGGGGCGCGACCGCCTCGCTCGGCTCGCGCCCGGTACTGCGCGGCATCGACCTGGACGTGCGCCGCGGCGAGGTCGTGGCGCTGCTCGGTGCCAACGGCTCGGGCAAGTCCACCGCGGTGCGCGCCGTGGTCGGCCAGGTGCCGCTCACCGGCGGCGAGCTGGAGCTGTTCGGCACCCCGCACCGCCGCTTCCGGGACTGGGCGCGGATCGGCTACGTGCCGCAGCGCACCACGGCCGCCTCCGGGGTGCCCGCGACCGTGCGCGAGGTCGTCACCGCGGGGCGGCTGGCCCGCACCCGGATGGGGTTCTCCCGCAAGGCCGACCGGGCCGCCGTGGACCGCGCCCTGGAGCTGGTCGGCATGGCCGACCGGGCCGGTGACTCGGTGAACGCCCTGTCCGGCGGACAGCACCAGCGCGTCCTGATCGCCCGCGCGCTGTCCGTGGAGCCCGAAGTGCTGATCATGGACGAGCCGATGGCCGGTGTCGACCTCGCCAGCCAGGAGGTCCTCGCGGGCACCCTGCGCGAACAAGTGGGCCTCGGCACCACGGTGCTGGTCGTCCTGCACGAACTCGGCCCGCTGGAGCCGCTCATCGACCGCGCGGTCGTGCTGCGCGACGGCTGCGTCGTCCATGACGGGCCGCCGCCGCAGGCGCGCGGCCAGCACGCGCTGCCCGGCCACGACCATGTCCACCCGCACGCCGACCGTGCGGCCGCGCCGATCCGGACGGGGCTGTTCTGATGGAGCTGTTCTCCTACGCCTTCATGCAGCGGGCCCTGATCGCGGCCGTCCTGGTCGGCATCACGGCGCCCGCCATCGGCATCTTCCTGGTCCAGCGCCGCCAGGCGCTGATGGGCGACGGCATCGGCCATGTCGCGCTGACCGGCGTGGGCCTGGGCTTCCTGCTGAGCACCAACCCGGTGTGGATGGCCACGGCCGTGTCCATCGTCGGGGCCATCGTGATGGAGCTGATCCGCTGGTACGGCCGCACCCGCGGCGACATCGCGCTGGCCATGCTCTTCTACGGCGGCATGGCGGCCGGCGTCATGTTCACCTCGCTCGCGCCGAACGGCTCCAACGCCAACCTGACGACGTATCTGTTCGGTTCGATCACCACCGTCTCGCCGCAGGACATCACCGCCGTCTGCGTGCTGGCCGGTTTCGTCGTCCTGGTCACCCTGGGCCTGCGGCGGCAGTTGTTCGCGGTCTCCCAGGACGAGGAGTTCGCCCGCGTCAGCGGACTGCCGGTGCGGCTGCTCAACCTGCTGGTCGCGGTCACCGCGGCGGTCACCGTCACCGTGGCGATGCGGGTCGTCGGGCTGCTGCTGGTGAGCGCGCTCATGGTGATCCCGGTGGCGGCCTCGCAAGCGATCACCCGCAGCTTCGCGACGACCTTCGCCCTCGCGGTGGGCATCGGCGTCACCGTGGCCTTCTCCGGCACGGTCACCTCGTACTACGTCGACGTGCCCTCCGGGGCGACGATCGTGCTGCTCGCCATCGGCGTCTTCGTCGCCCTGACCCTGGCGTCCGCGCCGCTGGCGAAAAAGAGGGCTCGCAAGGCCGCGCAGGACACGGAACGATGCACCCTGGAGGTACCCGGCGCGCGCCCGGCCGAAGACGACGTTCGGGTCTGAGAGCCCCGGACTGGCACAATGGCCGACCGGGACAACGACCGAGAAGGAGGCCACTGGTGACGACCGCCAAGCCCCCCGTACGGGGCCGTTCGACGCGGCAGCGCGCCGCCGTGGCCGCGGCCCTCGCCGAGGCCGACGAGTTCCGCAGCGCACAGGAACTGCACGATCTCCTCAAGCACCGGGGTGACTCGGTGGGCCTCACCACGGTCTACCGCACCCTGCAGTCCCTCGCCGACGCCGGCGAGATCGACGTCCTGCGCACCGGCGACGGCGAGTCCGTCTACCGGCGCTGCAGCAGCGGTCACCACCACCACCTCGTCTGCCGCGTCTGCGGCAAGGCCGTCGAGGTCGAGGGTCCCGCGGTGGAGAAGTGGGCCGACGCCATCGCCGGCGAGCACGGCTTCGTCGATGTCGCGCACACGGTCGAGATCTTCGGCACGTGCGCCGACTGCGCCTCCTGCGGCGGCCCCGCCGCGCTCTGACCAGCCCCGGGGCCCCAGAGCGCGGCCACGCGGCCACCCGCCCGTCAGGCCTGCGGGGTCGCCGTACCGCCGTCGGCCGCCATCTCCTCGTTGGGGATCGCGCCGCCGAAGCGGCGGTCGCGGGAGGCGTACTCCAGGCAGGCGCGCCACAGGTCGCGGCGGTCGAAGTCGGGCCACAGCACGTCCTGGAAGACCATCTCGGCGTAGGCGGACTGCCAGATCAGGAAGTTGGAGGTGCGCTGCTCGCCGGAGGGGCGGACGAAGAGGTCCACATCGGGCATGTCCGGGTGGTACATGTACTTCGCCAGGGTCTTCTCGGTGACCTTGGAGGGGTCGAGTCGACCCGCCTTTATGTCCTGTGCGAGCGCGGCCGCGGCGTCCGCGATCTCCGCGCGGCCGCCGTAGTTGACGCACATGTACAGCGTCATCGCGTCGTTGTCGCGGGTCATCTCCTCCGCGACCTGGAGCTCCTTGACCACGGACTTCCACAGCCGCGGCATGCGCCCGGCCCAGCGGATGCGGATGCCCATCTCGTGCATCTCGTCGCGGCGGCGGTGGATGACGTCGCGGTTGAAGTTCATCAGGAAGCGGACCTCGTCGGGGGAGCGCTTCCAGTTCTCGGTGGAGAAGGCGTACAGGGAGAGGTTCTTGACGCCGATCTCCAGGCAGCCCTTGAGGACGTCGAGCACGACGGTCTCGCCGACCTTGTGGCCCTCGGTGCGGGGCAGGCCGCGCTCCTTGGCCCACCGGCCGTTGCCGTCCATGACGATGGCGACGTGCTGCGGGACGAGCTCGCCTGGGATCTTGGGGGGCCGGGCGCCGGACGGGTGCGGGTCGGGAGCCCGGTACTCGCGTCGGGGGCGGCTCAGAATCCCGCGTACAGCCATGCGCCTGCTCTCCACTTCATGTGTATCTACTTGTCGATGAAACGCAGCGAGCGCAGCCCGCGCTCCAGGTGCCACTGCAGATAGGCGGCGACCAGCCCGCTGCCCTCTCGGCAGTGGCGCGGCTCGCACGCGTCCGCGGTCTCCCAGTCGCCGCCGAGCAGCGCCCCGAGGAGTTCCAGGGACTCCAGTGAGGGTACGACGCTTCCGGCCGGGCGGCACTCGCCGCATACGACTCCTCCCGCGGCGACCGAAAAGAACCGATTCGGTCCGGGCATCCCGCACTTCGCGCAGTCGCCGAAGCTGGGCGCGTAGCCGTTGACCGCCAGGGAGCGCAGCAGGAAGGCGTCGAGCACCAGGCGCGGGTCGTGCTCGTCGCCGGCGAGGGTGCGCAGGCCCCCGACGAGGAGCAGGTACTGCTGCACCGCCGGTTCGCCCTCGTGGTCGGTGAAGCGCTCGGCGGTCTCCAGCATCGCGGTGCCGGCGGTGTAGCGGGCGTAGTCGGTGACGATCCGGCTGCCGTACGGGGTGATCGTCTCGCCCTGCGTGCACAGCGGCAGCCCGCGTCCGACGAGTTCTCCCCCGCGCGCGAAGAACTGCACGTCCACATGGGAGAAGGGCTCCAGCCGGGCCCCGAACTTCGACTTCGTGCGCCGCACTCCGCGGGCCACCGCGCGCACCCGGCCGTGGCGGCGGGTGAGCAGCGTGATGATCCGGTCCGCCTCACCCAGCTTCTGGGTGCGCAGCACGATGCCGTCGTCGCGGAACAGACTCATGGCGCCCATTCTCCCGCACGGCCCGGGGCGCCCGGCACGGGACGTACGCTACGGCTCATGTCGATCACCGCTACCGTCGCCGTGCTGCTCATAGCGGCCCTGCACGTCTACATCCTGGTCCTGGAGATGTTCCTGTGGACCACGCCGCGCGCCCGCGCCTCGTTCGGCACCACCGAGGAGTTCGCGCGGGAGAGCAAGGCCCTGGCGGCCAACCAGGGCCTCTACAACGGCTTCCTGGCCGCCGGGCTGGTGTGGGGCGCGGTGGCGTCGGACCCGGTCGGCTTCCAGGCGCAGGTGTTCTTCCTGGTCTGCGTGGCGGTGGCGGGCGTGTACGGCGCGGCGACCGCGAGCCGGCGCATCGTCTTCGTGCAGACCGTTCCGGCCCTCGTCGCGCTGGCCCTGGTCGTGGCCGCGCACTGAGTGCGCACGGCCACCCCGCGGCGACCCGGTCAGCCGCTGACGCCCGCGGGACCGCCGGGGCTGACCAGCCCGGACTCGTAGGCGGCGATCACCAGCTGCGCGCGGTCGCGGGCACCGAGCTTGCCCATGATCCGGCTGACGTGGGTCTTGGCCGTGAGCGGGCTGAGGCCCAGCGCCTCGGCGATCTCGGTGTTGTTCAGGCCGCGCGCGACCAGGGTGAGCACCTGGCGTTCGCGTTCGGAGAGCGCGGCCGTCCGCCCCGGCGCCGGGCCGCCGGGCTGCGGGCTGTCCGGCAGGCGCAGCACCCGGGCGATGAGGCGGGCCGTGGGCCCGGGCGAGAGCAGCGCCTCGCCGGCCGCGACCGTGCGGATGGCGTCGAGGAGTTCGGCGGGGCGGGTGTCCTTGACCAGGAAGCCGCTGGCGCCCGCGCGCAGCGCCGGGACGACGTGGTCGTCGGTGTCGTAGGTGGTGAGCACCAGCACGCGCACCCCCGCGAGGTCGTCGTCGGCCGCGATGAGCCGGGTCGCCTCGATGCCGTCGAGGTCGGGCATGCGGATGTCCATGACGACGACGTCCGCCCGGCAGGCACGCGCGGTGGCCACGGCCTCCCGGCCGGTGGCCGCGTGACCGACCACCGCCATGTCCGGGGCGGACTCCACCAGCATCGCGAAGGCCTCGCGGACCAGCGTCTGGTCGTCGGCGAGCAGCACCCGGATCACGCGGCACCCCCGGGCAACCGCAGACCGCCCCCCGGGCGTGAGCCGGCGACCGCCGTGTCCGGGCCGGAACCGACCCGCGTCGCGCAGACCTCACACACCGGCATCCGGCCCTCGGCGAGCACAGGGACCACCCGGGAGGGCCCGGCGGTCAACACACCCGCGACGCGACCACGGACCAACGGCCGGTCGCCGGCGCACAACACCCGGATCACACGGCACCCCCGGCGAACGGCAGCACAGCGGCAACCTCGAAACCGCCCCCGGGGCGGGGGCCCGCGGTCAGCGTGCCGCCGACGCTGCGGGCGCGTTCGCGCATGCCGATCAGGCCGTAGCCGGTGGCAGGGCCGGTCACCGCCGGGGCGGCGTCCTCGGACGGCCTGGGGGGTGCCACGGCGCGCCAGGGCCGCCAGCGGGCGTCAGGGCGGTCCGGTCCGGGTTCGGCCCGCGTCCCCGGGCAGGGGCCGTCGTCGGTGACGGCGATCCGCAGGGCGGTACCCCGGTCCGGGTCGGTGCCGAGCTCCACCCCGACCCGGACCGAGGTGCCCCCGGCGTGCCGCACGGCGTTGGTCAGTGCCTCCTGGACGATGCGGTAGGCGGCGGCCCCGATCGCCGGGGGCACCCCGTCCGCGCCGGCCGCCACGGCCAGTTCCACCCGGGCGCCGGCGGCCTCCGCGGAGCGGGCCAGGTCGGCCACGGCCGCCAGGCCCGGCAGCGGGCCGCGCTCGTCGTCGCCGCGCAGCACCTGGAGGGTGGCGCGGAGTTCGGCGCGGGCGTCGCGGCAGGTGCCGGCGATGCTGTCGAGGGCGCCGGCGACGGCCGTGCGGTCCAGCCGGTCGGGGTCGGCGACCAGGACGTGCGCGGCGACCGAGGTCTGCACCCCGATGAGGGTGATGCTGTGGGCGAGCAGGTCGTGCAGGTCGCGGGCGATCCGCAGCCGCTCCTCGGCGACGCGCCGGGCCGCCTCCTCCTCGCGGGTGCGTTCGGCGCGTTCGGCGCGCCCGACGATGGCGGCCACGTACTTGCGGTGGATGCGGACCGCCTCGCCGGTCAGCGCCACCGCCACCACCCAGCCGCCGCTGCGCAGCATGTCGGTCGCCGCGTGCCGTTCGGGTGTCGCCGACATCACCCCGCCCATGATCGCGACGACCGCCGCCACGGTGAGGTACGTCCGCGGCGGCGGCCCGGCGACCGCCAGCGAGTAGATCGCCACCATGCTCGCCGGGACCACGGCCAGGTGCAGGTTGTCCAGGGCGTGGTACGGGGCGACGGCCGCGACCATGACGAGCATCACGGTCATCGGCCACCGCCGCCGGGCCGCCAGCACCAGCGCGGTGACCACCAGCAGCGCCCAGCCCGCCGCGTCCGGGCGGTGCCCCTGCCCGGCCGGCAGGAGGGCGCCCACGGCGCTCTGGAGCACGAGCACGCCCACGGCGAGGGCGGCGTCCTTGTGCGCGCGGACGGCGGGCGGGAGGGGCGGCGGCTTCGGCACGGCTCCATCTTCCGTTACGGGGTCGGCGGGGGGACAGACCGGTTCACGGGCCGGCTCACGGGCCGGTTCACGGGCCCGTACGCGGCCGGCTCAGCCGGCCCGGCCACCAGACCCGCTCGCGCAGCGCCACGCTCGCGGAGGTCACCAGGTAGATGCGGACGAGGAAGGTGTCCAGCAGGACGCCCACGGCGATGACGAAGCCCATCTCGACCAGCGACACCAGCGGCATGTTGACCAGGACCGAGAACGTGGCCGCCAGCACCAGCCCGGCCGAGGCGATCACCCCGCCCGTGGTGCGCAGCGCGGTGACGGCCGCGGCGGCCGGCGCGGCCCCAGCCAGCGACTCCTCGCGCATCCGGTGCATGAGGAAGATGCCGTAGTCGACCCCGAGCGCCACGAGGAAGACGAACGACAGCAGCGGCAGTCCCGGGTCCGTGCCCGCGAAGCCGAACAGCGGCCCGAAGACCAGCCCGCCGATGCCCAGCGCGGCGCCCCACACCGCGATCACGGCCACCACGAGCAGCAGCGGCGCGACCAGGCTGCGCAGCAGCGCGACGAGGATCAGCAGCACGGCGGCCAGGACGAGCGGCACGACGACCCAGCGGTCGCGGGTACTGGTGGCGGCCAGGTCCGCCTGCTGGGCGCCGGGGCCGCCGACGTGTGCGCCGTAGGGGCCGTCCAGCTCCGCGCGCAGGGCGTGGATGGTCGCGGTCTCGCCGGCCGACTCCGGCGGCGCCTGCGCGGTCACCGACACCTCCGTCCAGCCGCCGCCGCTGCGCCCGCGTTCGGCGGACGCGACGCCTTCGGTGCCCCGGACCGCGGCCAGCACCTCGCCGGTCCGGCCGGTGGGCGACATGACGGTGATCGGCTGGGCGGAGCGGCCGGGGTCGGCCTCGGCGAGGATGCGCATGGCGGCGACCGACTCCGGCGCGCTGGTGAAGGCGTCGTCGTTCCGCAGACTGCCGGGCAGGGCCAGGGTCCCGAGCGCGAGCGCACCGAGCAGCACCGCGCCGGTCGCGAGCACGGCCGCCGGACGGCGCGCCGCCGAGCCGCCCATCGCCGCGAACAGGCCGCGCGGGCGCGGCACTTCACTGCCGTACGCGGGCACCAGCGGCCAGAACACCCGCCGTCCCAGCAGCACCAGCAGCGCGGGCAGCAGGGTCGTCATCGCCAGGAGCGCGCACAGCACCCCGACCGCGGCGATCGGGCCCATGCCCCGGCTGCTGTTGAGGTCGGCGGCGAGCAGGCACAGCAGGCCCACAGCGACGGTCCCGGAGGAGGCCAGGATCGCGGGCCCGCAGCCGCGCAGCGCGGCGCGCATCGCCTCGTACGGGCGCTGGATCCGGCGCAGTTCCTCGCGGTAGCGGGCGACCAGCAGCAGGGCGTAGTCGGTGCCGGCGCCGAAGACGAGGATGGTCATCACGCCCTGGCTCTGGCCGGTGACGGTGACGCCGAAGGCCTGGTGGAGTCCGTAGACCCCGGCCATCGCGGCGGCGTCCGCCACGCCCGCGACGAGCAGGGGCAGCAGCCACAGCAGCGGGCTGCGGTAGATGAGGATCAGCAGCACGGCGACGACGGCCACCGTGGTGTAGAGCAGCGGCCCGTCGAGGGAGGAGTACACCTCCTTCATGTCGGTGTTGAGCGCGCCGGGGCCGCCCACAAGGGCGGTCAGCCCGTCGCCGCCCTCGGCCCGGTCGCGGACGTCGGTGACGAAGGCGTTCCTGGCCGCGTCGTCCTGGCCCGGCCCGGTGCTCGCCACGGGGTACATCAGTGTGTCGCCGTGCGACGGGACGGCGTGCGGCGTGCCGCCGGTGAGCCGGTGCGCCCGCGCGATGCCGGCGATCTGGGCGGCGGCCTTGTCGCGGTCGGCGGCGGTCAGCCCGCCGTCGCGGTGGTAGACGACCACGAGTTCGGTGGCCTCGCCGCCGGGCAGCGCGTCCTGGAGCCGGGCGACCTGCGTGGAGTCGGCGCTCACCGGGAGGTAGTCCACCGCCCGGTTCTGCTGCGCGTCGGCGAGCTTGCCGGCCAGCGGGCCGGCCAGCGCCAGCACGGCGATCCACAGCGCGAGCACCGCCCAGGGGAGCGCGCGGGCGCCCCGGCTCCTCCCCCGTCCTCGGGTCGTCGGCGGCGGCGCGGCGGCCGGTGTGGTCTCAGTGGTCGGGGCCCCCATGACGGGCCTCCCTCCGGGCCGGTGGTCTGGTCCTTTCCAGACTTCCGGCGCGGCGGCGCCTTTTCGTCGGACCCGGGACCGAGCCCGGCGTTACTGCCCGGGGTGCGGGGCGGGTCCGGTTACTCCCCGGGGAGTACTCCTCAGGAGGGCGTGCGGGCCGCGGCCTCCAGCACCCGGGCCGTGTCCTCGCCGACCAGACCGAGGCAGCGGCCGACGGCGCCCAGCACCTCGCGCTCCGCGGGCAGGTAGGGGCCGTCGGCGAGGGCGATGCGCGCGCCCTGGAGCAGGACCCGTTCGCGTCCCTGCGGGGCGAGGTGGCGGGAGAGCGGTTCCAGGGCCTCGTGCAGCTCGATGGAGAGCCAGCTGCCGCAGCCGTCGAGGGAGTCGGCGAGACCCTCCGGCGAGGGCGATCCGGCGGCGCCGGGGAAGCGGCCCTCGTCGGCGACGATGGCCGCGAGCAGGCCGAGCAGCTGGTCCTCGGTGCAGTCGGTGAAACCGGCCGTGCGGACCGCCTCCACGGCCGTCTCGCGGGCGGCCCGCCCGGAGGCGCCGCCCGCGGTGAGGACGGCGAGGGCGACGGTGTGGACGGCGTCGCGGAGCATCGCGGAGAAGACGGTCGTCGTCGGTTGTTCCAGGGCCTCGGGGCCCCGGCGGGCACGGCACACGACGCACTCCACGACGGTGCCGGCCGAGCCGCGCGGCAGCAGCGGCAGGCCGAGGACGGTCAGGCGCCGGGTGCCGGTCCGGCGCCGGTACCCGCGGTCGCCGCCGCAGCCGGCGCAGAAGAACTCCCCGTCGCCCTCGGTGCGCCAGACCGTCCGCACGCCCAAGATGCACAAGCCCTTGATCTGGAGCACTTCGCACCCTCCGGCCGCTCATCCGGCTACATACCGGTTCGTCCCGTTACGGGCCGCAGGCGGGGGTAACGCTCCGGCAACGGCGCCGTAATGACGTGATGTTAGCCACATGAGCAACGCGGAGTCAGTACCACGAGAGGGCCGAATACAAGAATCGGCCACGGCACCCGGGCGGGTGCCGTGGCCGGTTCACCGTCCGCGGTGATCAGCGCGTCGCGCGGTTGACGGCGGAGACGACCGCCTTCAGCGACGCACGGGTGGTGTTGGCGTCGATGCCGATGCCCCAGAGGACCTTGCCGTCGATCGCGCACTCGATGTACGAGGCGGCCTGGGCACTGGCCCCCTCGCTCATGGTGTGCTCGGTGTAGTCCAGCAGCCGGGCGTCGACGCCCACGGCGGCCAGCGCGTCGAAGAACGCCGAGATCGGGCCGTTGCCGGTGCCGGTGAGCACGGTCTCCACGCCGTCCACGGCCGCCTCGACGGTGAGGGTGTCGGCGCCGTCGCTGCTGGTCGAGGTCTGCGCGGAGCGCAGCGTGATGCGGCCCCAGGCGTTGTCGGGGGTGGGCAGGTACTCGTCCTCGAAGATCCCCCAGATCTCCCTGGGCGTGACCTCGCCGCCCTCGGCGTCGGTCTTGGCCTGGATGATCTTCGAGAACTCGATCTGCATCCGGCGCGGCAGGTCCAGCTTGTGGTCGTTCTTCAGGACGTACGCGACGCCGCCCTTGCCGGACTGGGAGTTCACGCGGATGACGGCCTCGTAGGAGCGGCCGACGTCCTTGGGGTCGATCGGCAGGTACGGCACCGCCCACTCGATGTCGTCGACGGTCACACCCCGGGCGGCCGCGTCGGCCTCCATGGCGTCGAACCCCTTCTTGATGGCGTCCTGGTGGGAGCCGGAGAAGGACGTGTAGACCAGGTCGCCCACGTACGGGTGGCGCGGGTGGACCTCCATCTGGTTGCAGTACTCGGCGGTGCGGCGGATCTCGTCGATCTGGGAGAAGTCGATCTGCGGGTCCACGCCCTGGCTGAACAGGTTCATCCCCAGGGTGACCAGGTCCACGTTGCCGGTGCGCTCGCCCTGGCCGAACAGGCAGCCCTCGATGCGGTCCGCGCCCGCCATCAGCGCCAGTTCGGCGGCGGCCACGGCCGTGCCGCGGTCGTTGTGCGGGTGGACCGACAGGCACACGTACTCGCGGCGCGACAGGTTCCGCGACATCCACTCGAAGCGGTCGGCGTGGGTGGAGGGCGTGGAGCGCTCCACGGTCGCCGGCAGGTTCAGGATGATCTCGCGGCCCTCCTCGGGCTGCCAGACGTCCATGACCGACTCGCAGACCTCCAGGGCGAAGTCCAGCTCGGTGTCGGTGAAGATCTCCGGGCTGTACTGGTAGCCGAAGACGGTCTCGTCGCCCAGGATCTTGTCCGCGTACTCCATGACCAGCCGGGTGCCGTCCACGGCGATCTGCCGGATCTGCTCCTTGGAGCCGCGGAAGACCACCCGGCGGAAGGTCGGGGCGGTGGCGTTGTACAGGTGGACGGTGGCCCGTGCCGCGCCGCGCAGGGACTCCACGGTGCGCTCGATGAGCTCCTCGCGGGCCTGGGTCAGCACCGAGATCGTGACGTCCTCGGGGATCGCGCCCTCTTCGATGATGGAGCGCACGAAGGCGAAGTCGGTCTCACCGGAGGCGGGGAAGCCGACCTCGATCTCCTTGTAGCCCATCGACACCAGCAGGTCGAACATCGCGCGCTTGCGGGCCGGCGACATCGGGTCGATCAGGGCCTGGTTGCCGTCCCGCAGGTCGGTGGACAGCCAGCGGGGGGCCTTGGTGATCCGGTTGCCCGGCCAGGTGCGGTCCGGGATCTCCACCGCCTCGTACGGCCGGTACTTGTGCACCGGCATCGACGTGGGGCGCTGGCGCACGGTGGCGGCGGTGATCGGCGTGGGACGGCCGACGGCGTTCGGGGTGGACATGTACGGGGGGCTCCTCGGTTGCGGCTTCAGAAGCGGCCGACCGGCGCTGGTTCTCCGACAACGCCACACTCCGCGGGGAGGGAGTCGACCTGGACTACAGGCCCTCGCCGCGGCAGCTAAGGAGAAGAAGCATCCCGAAACGCATGATGTGACCGACCCTAACCGAGCCCCGGGTCTCCCCGCAGCCGCTGCGGCGTTCTTCTCAGTATGCAAGACCGCCCGTGATGACGTGAAAAACGTAATTTTCCTCTCTTTACGGCAATCGTTACGGCAATCGCCGTCACGGCTGGTGACACCGGAGTCGCGCCGTGCCACATTGCCGACCATGGAGCACACACCCGTTTTCTGCACGATCGTGCCGCCGCACGTCCTGGACCGGATCGCCCGCAACCAGGACAGCGCGCTGGCCGGCCCCTCCCGCCGCACCCTGGAGCAGGACGCCGCGCAGCGCACCCGCCGCCGTCTGACCACCGTCATCGGGGCGTTCCCGGTGGCCGGGGCGGAGCCGTCGGAGCAGCCGCAGCGCACCATCGGCGACGCCGGGCACGGGGAGGACCTGCCGGGCGTGAAGGTCCGCGGCGAGGGTGACGCGCCGCTCGCCGACGCGACGGTCAACCGGGCCTACGACGGGCTCGGCGCGACCTTCGAGCTGTACCTGACCGCGTACGGCAGGCACTCCATCGACGACGCCGGCCTGCCGCTGGACGCGACGGTCCACTACGGCCGCGACTACAACAACGCCTTCTGGAACGGCGAACAGATGGTCTTCGGCGACGGCGACGGGGAGCTCTTCCTCGACTTCACGCTGCCCGTCGACGTCATCGGCCACGAGCTCACCCACGGCGTCACGCAGTACACCGCCAACCTGGACTACTTCGGCCAGTCCGGCGCGCTCAACGAGTCGGTGTCCGACGTGTTCGGCTCGCTGATCAAGCAGTACGCGCTGGGGCAGACCGCCGACCAGGCGGACTGGCTGATCGGCGCCGGGCTGCTCGCCCCGCGCGTCACCGGCGCCGCCCTGCGGTCCATGAAGGCCCCCGGCACGGCGTACGACGACGACGTGCTCGGCAAGGACCCGCAGCCCGGTCACATGGACGGCTATGTGCGCACCTCCCGGGACAACGGCGGCGTCCACATCAACTCCGGCATTCCCAACCGGGCGTTCTACCTGGCCGCCACCGCGCTGGGCGGCCACGCCTGGGACCGCGCCGGGCGGATCTGGTACGACGCCCTGACCGGCGGCGGGCTCTCACCGCGCGCCGACTTCGCGGAGTTCGCCCGGGCCACGGTGGCCGCGGCCGCCGCCCGCTACGGCGAGGCGGAGGAGCACGCGGCCGTCGCCGACGCCTGGAGCCAGGTCGGCATCGCGACACCGGCGGCGGGCGGCTCCGAACTCCCGCGCCAGGCACCGGCACCGGAAGGTGCGCAGCCCCCCGTCCAGGGGTAGGCGCACCCCATGCGCATAGAGGTGATCCGCTCCGGCGGCTTCGCGGGGATCGAGCGCCGGGCCGCGCTGGACACCAACGGCCGGCCCGACGCCTTCCAACTGCACGCCCTGGCCCGCGACGTGCTCGCCGCGGGCGGGGCGGAGCCCTCGTCCGGGGTGCCGGACGGCTTCCACTACGAGATCACCGTCGACGCGCGCACCGTGCACTGCGCCGACCCGGACCTCACGGAGGCCCAGCACCAACTGATCCGGATCATCCTGAAGGAGGGCACGTGACACCCGCCGGCGGGCCGGCGGGGGTCTGACTAGAACCCCAGCTTGCGCAGCTGCTTGGGGTCGCGCTGCCAGTCCTTGGCCACCTTCACGTGCAGGTCGAGGAAGACCGGCGTGCCCAGCAGCGCCTCGATGTGGCGGCGGGACTTGGTGCCGACCTCCTTCAGACGGGCGCCCTTGGGGCCGATGATGATGCCCTTCTGGCTGGGCCGCTCGATGTAGATGTTGGCGTGGATGTCGAGCAGCGGCTTGTCCGCCGGGCGGTCCTCGCGGGGCAGCATCTCCTCGACCACGACGGCGATGGAGTGCGGCAGCTCGTCGCGCACGCCCTCCAGCGCGGCCTCGCGGATCAGCTCGGCGACCATGACCTGCTCGGGCTCGTCGGTGAGGTCGCCCTCCGGGTACAGGGCCGGGCCCTCGGGGAGGAGCGGCACCAGCAGGTCGGCGAGGAGGCCGACCTGGCTGTCACCGACGGCGGAGACGGGGATGATCTCGGCCCACTCGATGCCGAGTTCGGCGCCGAGCCGGTCGATGGCCAGAAGCTGCTCGGCGAGGTGCTTGGAGTCCACCAGGTCGGTCTTGGTGACGATCGCGACCTTGGGGGTCTTGCGGACCTCCCCCAGCTCCTTGGCGATGTACCGGTCGCCGGGGCCGAGCTTCTCGTTCGCGGGCAGGCAGAAGCCGATCACGTCGACCTCGGCCCAGGTGGTGCGCACCACGTCGTTCAGCCGCTCGCCGAGCAGGGTGCGGGGCTTGTGCAGCCCCGGGGTGTCGACCAGCACGAGCTGCGCGTCCGGGCGGTGCACGATGCCGCGCACGGTGTGCCGGGTGGTCTGCGGGCGGTTGGAGGTGATCGCCACCTTCGTTCCGACGAGAGCGTTGGTCAGGGTGGACTTGCCCGCGTTGGGGCGGCCCACGAAGCAGGCGAAGCCGGACCGGTGGGCGGGGGCAGTGGTCTCGGTGCGAACGCTCATGGCGACCATTGTCCCTGATCCTCCGGGCCGGCCTGACGCACGCGCCCGCCGCCCGCCGCGTACGCCCCTCGGGTCACTCCGCGGGGACGGTGGCGCGCAGCGCGCCGTCCGGGCCCGCGAGGAGCACCGGGGTGTCGGGGCCGCCGAGGTCGCGCACCGCGGCCAGGTCCTCCGGGGCCAGGGTGCCGGCGGCCGAGACGACCGCCGCGGCCTCCAGGGACGTGGCACCGCTCGCGACGGCCATGGCGACGGCGGTCCGCAGGGCGCTGAGCGACAGCGACCGCAGCGCCACCGTTCCCGCGACGTAGGTGCGTCCCGTCCCGTCCCGCACGGCCGCGCCCTCGGGGACGCCATTGCGCGCCCGCGCCGAGCGGGCCAGCGTGATGATCTTGCGGTCCTCGGGGTCCAGCGGGGGCTGCTCGTCGCTCATGCGGCCAGCGTATCCGCCGTGAACCGCCCGCCGGGGACGGGTTTCCGCGGCAGGTGCCCGCCCGGTCCTAGCCGCGCACGGCACCGTCCTGGGCGGAGTCGGGGCCGGCGGACGGGGCCGGGGCGGGAAGCGGGTCGACCAGCACCGCGCCGATGCGGTTGCGGCGCCCGGACGGGGCCTCCGCGGTGAGGCGCAGCGCGGCCGGGGCATCGGGGGCCGAGGCGGTCTCGGGCAGTTCCACGACCGCGGAGGCGCCCGGGATCGGCACCCTGCCCAGAACCTTGGCGAGCAGGCCGCCGACGGTCTCCACGTCCTCGTCGTCCAGGTCGACCCCGTACAGCTCGCCGAGGTCGCCGAGGTCGAGGCGGGCGGTGACGCGGTAGCGGCCGTCGCCCAGCTCCTCGACGGGCGGCAGCTCGCGGTCGTACTCGTCGGTGATCTCGCCGACGATCTCCTCCAGGATGTCCTCGATCGTGACGATGCCGGCCGTGCCGCCGTACTCGTCGATGACGACGGCGACGTGGTTGCGCTCCCGCTGCATCTCGCGCAGCAGGTCGCCGGCGTTCTTGGTGTCGGGCACGAAGGCGGCCGGGCGCATCACCGAGGAGACCGGGTCGGTCTCCGCGTCGCGGTTGATGTGCACGCGCCGGGCGAGGTCCTTGAGGTAGACGATGCCCACGATGTCGTCCTCGCTCTCGCCCGTGACGGGGATGCGGGAGAAACCGCTGCGCAGCGCCAGGGTCATGGCCTGCCGGAT
The DNA here is from genome assembly GCF_033793585.1 of Streptomyces sp. MI02-7b. NCBI lineage: Bacteria > Bacillati > Actinomycetota > Actinomycetes > Kitasatosporales > Streptomycetaceae > Streptomyces > Streptomyces sp. MI02-7b. Next base: position 33,362 of record NZ_JARAWX010000029.1, read on the forward strand.
CGTCTTGAAGCGCTCGATGGCCACCAGTTCGGTGCGCGGCACCATCACCTCGCGCACCAGGGTGTCGCCGAGCTCGAAGACGGAGTGCACCATGCGGCGCTCCTCGTCCTCGATCAGGGACTCGCTCTCGGCGAGGTCGACCAGGGCCCGCAGTTCCGCCTCGGAGGCGAACGGGCCCTGCCGGAAGCCCTTGCCGGGGGTGAACGCGTTGCCGAGGAGGATCAGCAGCGCGGGGATCGGCCCCATCACCCGGGCCAGCGGCAGCAGCACGTACGCCGCCGCGGTGGCCGTGTTCAGCGGGTGCTGGCGGCCGATGGTGCGCGGCGAGACGCCCACGGCGACGTACGAGACCACGATCATGACGCCGATAGCGACGAGCAGCGCCTGCCAGGTCGCGTCGAAGTGCCGTACGCACAGCACCGTGACGAGCACCGCCGCCGCCATCTCGCAGGCCACGCGCACCAGCAGGGCCACATTGAGGTAGCGCGTGGGGTCGGAGGCGACGGCGAGGAGCTTGTCCGCGCCACGGCGGCCGGCCCGCATCGCCGCCTCGGCGCGGAACCGGGACATGCGGGCGATGCCGGCCTCGGCGCAGGCGGCGAGCCATGCGACGACGACCAGCAGGACGGCGTAGACCACCATCGGGATCAGTGGGTGGTGGTCGGGGCCGGTGAGGGGCCCTGGATGCCGCGCTCGGCGCGCCAGCCGTCGAGGATGGCCTTCTGCAGGCCGAACATCTCGGCCTTCTCGTCGGCCTCGTCGTGGTCGTAACCGAGCAGGTGCAGCACTCCGTGGACGGTGAGCAGCTGGAGCTCCTCGTCCATGGAGTGCTTGGTCGTGGCCGCCTCGCCTTGCTTCTTGGCCACCTCGGGGCAGAGCACGATGTCCCCGAGCAGGCCCTGGGGGGGCTCCTCGTCGTCCTTCCCGGGACGGAGCTCGTCCATCGGGAAGGACATGACGTCGGTGGGGCCCGGTTCGTCCATCCACTGGATGTGCAGCGCCTCCATGGCGTCGGCGTCGATGGCGATCACCGAGAGCTCGGACAGCGGGTGGATGCGCATGTGCTGCAGGGCGTAACGGCTGATGTCGAGCACAGCCGCCTCGTCGAAGTCCCAGCCGGATTCGTTGTTGACGTCGATCGCCATAGTGCTTCGGAGGCTACTTTCCGTTGCCGTTTCGGTTGCCGTTGAGGTCGTCGTAGCGCTCGTAGGCGTCCACGATGCGCCCGACCAGCTTATGGCGTACGACATCGGTGCTCGTCAGGCGCGAGAAGTGCACGTCCTCGACACCGTCCAGGATGTCCACGACCTGGCGCAGCCCGCTCTTCGTGCCGCCCGGCAGGTCGACCTGCGTGACGTCGCCGGTGATGACGATCTTGGAGTCGAAGCCGAGCCGGGTGAGGAACATCTTCATCTGCTCGGCGCTGGTGTTCTGCGCCTCGTCGAGGATGATGAACGCGTCGTTGAGCGTGCGGCCGCGCATGTACGCCAGCGGGGCGACCTCGATCGTCCCGCTCGCCATGAGGCGCGGGATGGAGTCGGGGTCGACCATGTCGTGCAGCGCGTCGTACAGCGGGCGCAGGTAGGGGTCGATCTTCTCGTAGAGCGTGCCCGGCAGGAAGCCGAGCCGCTCGCCCGCCTCGACGGCGGGACGGGTCAGGATGATCCGGTTGACCTGCTTGGACTGCAGCGCCTGCACGGCCTTGGCCATCGCCAGGTAGGTCTTGCCGGTGCCCGCCGGGCCGATGCCGAAGACGATGGTGTGCTTGTCGATGGCGTCGACGTAGCGCTTCTGGTTGAGCGTCTTGGGGCGGATGGTGCGGCCCCGGCTGGAGAGGATGTTCTGGGTCAGGACCTGGGAGGGGGTCTCCTCCAGGCCGTCGGTTCCGCTGTCCTGGCGGAGCATGGCGATCGACCGCTCCACGGCGTCCTCCGTCATCGGCTGTCCGGTGCGCAGCACCAGCATCATTTCGTCGAAGAGGCGCTGGACCAGGGCGACATCGGCCGCTCCGCCGGTCGCGCTGATCTCATTGCCTCGTACATGGATGTCGACGGCCGGGAACGCCTTCTCGATCACGCGCAGGAGCGAGTCGCCGGACCCCAGGACAGTCACCATGGGGTGCTTGGCCGGTACGACGAAGTGGGCACTCGCCTGCGGTTGCTGCGTTGTCGGTGTCTGTGTCATGGGCCAGGCACTTCGGCCTGCTCATCCCGCCTTCTGCTCTTCGACATGCCACTGGGCTTGGGGTTCAAGGGTACGTCGGTGCGACGGAGGTGCCGAGGGGTTTTACGCTGCGTCACGCAACGGGTAGAACTGCGCCATGCAGATCCGCACCGGGGGTCCCGCCGACCTCCCCGCCACGCTCGCCCTGCTCGACGGCGCCGTCGCCTGGCTGACCGCCCGAGGCCACACCGGGCAGTGGGGCACCGAGCCGTGGTCCTCCCGCCCTGCCGCCGTCGAACGGACCCGCCGGTACGCCGACGCGTACCTGCTGCGCGCCGCCGAGGTGGACGGCGAGGTCGCCGGGGTGTGCGTGCTCGCCGGGGAACCTCCCGAGAGCGTCCCGCCCGCCGGCGAACCCGAGTTGTACATCCGCCTGCTGGTCACCGACCGGGCGCGCTCCGGGAGCGGCATCGGGGCCGCGCTGGTCGACGACGCGGTCGCCGAAGCCCGCCGCCGGGGCGTGAGCCTGCTGCGGGTCGACTGCTACGCCGGCAGCGACGGGCGGCTGGTGCGCCGGTACGAGGCCCTCGGCTTCACCCGCGCGGAGCGGTTCGCGGTGCCCCGCGACGGGGGCGAGCCCTGGCCGGGTCAGGTGCTGCAGCGCCGGGTGTAACAACGCATGCGACATGCATGCATGCATTTCGCATGCCACCGTGGCGCCATGGCGAACATCCAGATCAAGGACGTCCCCGACGACGTGCACCGCACGCTCAAGCACCGCGCGGTCGAGGCGCACCAGTCCTTGAACGAGTACCTGCGCCAGCGGCTGATCGAGCAGGCGAGAACGCCGACGGTCGACGACATTCTGGCCGGCGCCCGGAAGTCGGCGACGGCCGACTACACCCTCGATGACCTGCTGGGCCACATCGACGAGGGGCGTCACCGGTGATCGTCGTCGACGCGTCGGCGGTCGTCCTCGCCCTCACCCATGGCGGCCCGCTGGGCGACCTGGCACGCAAACGACTCTCCGGCGAGACCCTGCACGCCCCGGCCGTCGTCGAGTGCGAAGCGGCCCAGGCGATCCGCGGTCTGTCACTGGGAGGAAGACTGGAGCAGTCGGCAGCGGCGACGGCGATCACCCCTCTGTCGGCCCTGCCGATTCAGCGCACGCCCGGATACGCCCTGCTCGAACGGGTCTGGGAACTGCGCGCCGACCTGTCGGCGTACGACGCGTCGTACGTGGCGCTCGCGGAGCACCTGGAATGCTCCCTGGTCACGGGCGACGCCCGGATCGCGCGGGCGGGGGCGGCGCGCTGCCCCGTCGACGTGGTCGCGTGACGACGCCACCGCCTCAGCGGTACGGCCGGAAGCCGATCGTCGGCACCGCCCGGCGCAGCGGCCAGCGGCGGGTGCCGGTCGGCAGCAGGTCGTCCAGGAAGGCGTAGCGGCGCAGCGCGGTGCGGTCCTGGTCGTCGTAGGCCTTGGCGTGCTGCCACCAGGCGGCGATCTCGATCCAGCCGGGCGCCGACAGCGAGCCGCCGAACTCCTGCACCGACAGGGCGGCGGTCAGGCAGGCGAAGGCCAGCCGGTCGGCCAGCGGCCATCCGGCGAGCGAGCCGGTCACGAAGCCGGCGACGAAGACGTCGCCCGCCCCCGTCGGGTCGAGCGCCTCCACGTCGAGCGCGGGCACCTCCGCGCACTGCCCGGAGCCGGAGTCCACCGCGTAGGCGCCCTCGGGGCCGAGCGTCACCACCGCCAGCGGCACCCGTTCGGCCAGCTTGCGGGCGGCGGCCCGGGGGCAGTCGGTGCGGGTGTAGGCCATCGCCTCGGCGGCGTTGGGCAGGAACGCGTCGCAGTGCTCCAGGTCGCTGAGGTCGGAGGGGTCCCAGCGGCCGGACTCGTCCCAGCCCACGTCGGCGAAGACCCGGCTGCCGTGCCGGGCGGCGTGCCCGATCCACTCCTGGCGCGGCCGGCCCGGCACCAGCGAGGCCAGGCAGGCCCGGCTCGGCGGCGGGCACGCCGGGGCGGTCTCCTCCGGCGGCGGGGCCTCGTGGCCGTGGCTGACCATGGTCCGCTCGCCCTCGTACGCCATGGAGACGGTGACCGGCGAGTGCCAGCCGGGGATCCTCCGGGACGGCGTGAGGTCGATGTCCTCGCCCTCGGCGAGGGAGTCCCAGCAGTAGTCGCCGTACACGTCGTCGCCGAAGGCGGCGGCCAGGCAGGTGCGCAGGCCGAGCCTGGCCAGGGCGGTGGCCATGTTGGCGACGCCGCCGGGGCTGGAGCCCATGCCGCGGGCCCAGGACTCGGTGCCGCGCACGGGCGCGCTGTCCAGACCGGTGAAGATGATGTCCAGGAAGACCGTGCCGGTCAGGTACACATCGGTCTCCGGGTCGTCCGCGGCGCGCACGGCGGCCAGCGGATCGAGGACGGGCTGGTCATCCACCCGGGCTTCCTCCCGACCTGGTGTCGTTCGGACCGATCGTACGCGCGGCGCCCCCACCCGCATGCGTTTGTCCGTTCGGACACTCGGGCGGATCATGAAGGAAACCCGATGAATCGCGGGGGCTGGACATGGCCGGACCTTCGGCTTCACCACCGCGGCTGATCGTGACCTCCGGGCCGGACGAGGGCACCGTCTTCGACATCCCGGCCGGGTACTGCGAGATCGGCAGACTGCCCGGCAGCGGCATCCGGCTCGACGGCGAGGGGATCAGCAGGCGGCACGCCGCGATGAACCGTGCCGGGAGCCATGTCGTCCTCGCCGACCTGGGCTCGACCAACGGCACGTTCCTCAACGGGGACCGCCTCATGGCGCCCCGGCCGCTGCGGGACGGGGACCTGGTACGGATCGGGCACGTCGCCCTGCGGCTGTCGGTGGCCTCGGGCGGCGACCTGGACCCGGAGCCGGGACGGGAGCCGGCCGCACAGGACCCGCCCGGCCCCGGTGATCCCCCGCCACCCGCCGCGCCGCCGGTGATCACCGACCTCGGCGACGTCCGCGGCCCCGCCCCGCGCGGCCGCCCGCGGCGGTACGCCTCGGCGCACGAGCAGTTCCTGGTGGGCCGCGACCTGTACCGGGACGATCCGCCGGCGCCCGCGGCGGACGGCCCGGACGAGGGGTACGCACATCCCGGCCCGGACCCGGATCCCTACGACGACGCGTACGCCGACCCGGACGGCGCCCTCCTCCCCGGGCAGCGGCCGGGCCGCGCCCTGATGGTGCTGGGCGTGCTCGTCGCGCTCGCCGGGTTCGTCATCTGGGTGTCGCTGATCCTCGGTCTGCTGGGCGGCACGGGCAGCGCCGCGGTGCCGCCGGACCCCTTCACCGAGCAGCTGTGGGGAGCCCCGAAGGCCCCGCTGGGGTTCGCCGCGTTCGGCGGCGGGGCGGTGCTCTTCGGTGCCGGCGTGGCCCTGTCGAAGGCGGCGCGCCGGCGCGCCCACGAGGCCGGGCGGCACGGGGGGCAGCACCGTGTCCACCGCGGTGGACCCACCCCCTGACGCACCGCCACTTGGACGGCGGGGCCCGCTACACGCCCTCGCGGGGCACCGGCCGCCAGCTCGCGGTGCCCGTGCCCCCGCGCGGAGGGCGGGGGCCGCGGCGCCGTGCGCGGGCCAGCCACAGGCCCCGCCCCGCCGACCACGCCAGCAGCGCGGCGACGAGCGGACCGCCGAGGAGGATCACCAGCCCGGCACCGATGTTGGCGCCGATGACGCCCGCGGTCACGACCCGCCAGCCCGCGCCGGCCAGCGCACCGGCAGCGACCAGCGGGCCGAGCACCTGCCACCACCGTCCGTCGAACCGTTCCGGCCCGGGCCGCGAGGCCATCCCCAGCACGGTCGCGGCGGCCACGGCGAGCAGCGCCGCCACCACGCCCAGCCCGGTCTCCACACCGGCCGGGACGTCCAAGGGCCGCACCAGGTAGTCGAGTTCCGAGGGGCGGAAGCCGGCGGCCTCCTGCCGGCCCAGCAGGCCCCAGACGGCGACCGGTACCGAGGCGATCAGGGTGACGGCCGCGAGGGGCCGTATCGGGTGCTTTCGCATGAGTCCATGCTCCGTCCACGGGATGCGGTCCGCATGAGTGCGCGTACTCAGTTCGCATGCCCCGGGACGAGGAACGAACTCAGAAAACGTAGGCGTCCACTTCGGCGAGGTAGCGGGCGCGCAGGTGCTCCTCGCCGTCCAGGAACGCGGCCCGGAAGGAGTTGCGGGCCAGGCGCCGCACGGTGTCCTCGTCGAGGGCGAGCGCGTCGCGCAGGGCGTCGAAGTTGTCGCCGGCGTAGCCGCCGAAGTAGGCGGGGTCGTCGGAGTTGACGGTGACCAGCAGCCCCGCGTCGAGCATCGCGGGCAGCGGGTGCTCGTCCAGGGCGGCCACGCAGCGCAGGCGGACGTTGGACAGCGGGCAGACGGTCAGCGGGACCTGGTCGCGGGCCAGCCGGGCGACCAGTTCCGGATCCTCCATGCTGCGGATGCCGTGGTCGATCCGGTCCACGCCGAGCACGTCCAGCGCCTCCCACACGTATGCGGGCGGGCCCTCCTCCCCGGCGTGCGCCACGCGGCGCAGTCCCGCCGCGGCGGCCGCGTCGTAGACCTCGCGGAACGTCACCGGCGGATGTCCGACCTCCGCCGAGTCCAGCCCGACCGCCGCGATGCGGTGCAGGTGGGGCCGGGCGGCCTCGAAGGTCTCCATCGCGGACGCTGCGGACTCGTCGCGCAGGAAACACATGATCAGCCGGGTGCTGACGCCGTGCCGCTCCCGGCTGCCGTCCAGCGCCCGCGCCAGCCCCTCCACGACGGTCCCGATCGGCACCCCGCGCGCGGTGTGCGCCTGCGGGTCGAAGAAGATCTCCGCGTGCCGCACCCCCTGGGCGGCGGCCCGCGCCAGGTAGGCGTCCGCGAGGTCGGCGAAGTCCCGCTCGGTGCGGAGCACGGCCATCAGCGCGTAGTACAGGTCGAGGAACGACTGCAGGTCGTCGAACGCGTACGCCCGCCGCAGTTCGTCCGCCGAGGCGTACGGAAGGGTGACCCCGTTGCGCTCGGCGAGGGCGAAGGCCAGCTCCGGTTCGAGGGTGCCTTCGATGTGCAGATGGAGTTCGGCCTTCGGGATCGTCACCCGGCAACGGTACAGGTCACAGCGGTGCGGACCGGTTCGCGGCGGGTCAGCGGCGGCGTGGCACGGGCACCCGGCCGAGGTCCTGGGCGACGGTCAGCTCCGCCGCGAAACCGGCGGCGCGGGCCTGCCGCTCGAAGGCCTCGGGGTCGGTGTAGCGCTGGGAGAAGTGGGTGAGGACCAGGTGGCGCACTCCGGACTCGGCGGCGACCCGGGCCGCCTGACCCGCCGTCAGGTGCCCGTGCTCCTGGGCGAGCGAGGCGTCCTCGTCCAGGAAGGTGGACTCGATGACGAGCAGGTCGCAGCCGTCGGCCAGCGCGTACACCGCGTCGCACAGCCGGGTGTCCATGACGAAGCCGAAGCGCTGGCCGGGCCGCACCTCGCTGACGTCGGCGAGGGTGACGCCGTCGGCCTCGCCGTCGCGCTGGAGACGGCCGACCGCGGGCCCGGTGATGCCGTGGGCCGCGAGCCGGTCCGGCAGCATGCGGCGGCCGTCCGGCTCGACGAGGCGGTAGCCGTACGCCTCCACGGGGTGGGAGAGCCGCCGGGCCTCCAGCCGGAAGGCGCCGTCGGCCAGGACGACGGTGTCGCCGGAGACCGGCTCCTCGCGCAGCTTCACCGTCTCCCGGTAGGCGGTCGCGTAGCGCAGCCGGTCGAAGAAGTGCCGCCCGGACTCGGGGTAGTGGGCGGTCACGGGGTGCGGCACCCGGTCGAGGTTGATCCGCTGGATCACCCCGGCCAGGCCCAGGCTGTGGTCGCCGTGGAAGTGCGTGACGCACAGCCGGGTGAGGTCGTGCGCGGCCACCCCGGCGCGCAGCATCTGGCGCTGGGTGCCCTCGCCGGGGTCGAAGAGGATGCCCTCGCCGTCCCAGCGCAGGAAGTAGCCGTTGTGGTTGCGGTGCCGGGTCGGGACCTGGCTGGCCGTGCCCAGGACGACGAGTTCGCGTGCTGACACCGGCCGTTATCCCGGCGGCCAGTCAAGGCCGCGCCCGCCGAGCACGTGCGCGTGGGCGTGAAAGACGGTCTGGCCGGCGCCCGCCCCGGTGTTGAACACGATCCGGTAGCCGGTGCCGTCCACCTTGTCCCCGGCCGCCACCTCGCCCGCCTCGCGCAGCACGTCGGCGGCGAGCTGCGGCTCCGCGGCGGCGAGGGAGGCCGCGTCCGGGTAGTGCGCCTTGGGGATCACCAGCACATGCGTCGGCGCCTGGGGGTTTATGTCGCGGAACGCGACCGTCGTCCCCGTCTCGCGGACGACGGTCGCGGGCACGCTCCCCGCGACGATCTTGCAGAACAGGCAGTCCGCCTGCGGTTCTCCCGCCACCGTGGCGCCTCCGGCTCGTCGTTGATCAGGTCGTTGATCGGTAAGGGCATGCTACCGGTGCCGTGACGGCCCGCAGCGGAGCCCGGGTCACGGCAGCGGCGGCGGCGTCCGCGCCGGGTTCTCCGCCAGCGCGTCGAGGGCGAGACGGATCGCGGTGTCGAGCTGGGGGTCGCGGCCGGCCGCCCAGTCCTGCGGGGTCTGCGGCACCTCGACGTCCGGGTCGACACCGTGGTTCTCCAGGTCCCAGCCGACGCCCTCCATCCAGGTCGCGTACTTCGGCTGGGTCACCAGCGTGCCGTCGACCAGGTGGTAGCGGGAGTCGATGCCGATGACCCCGCCCCAGGTCCTGGTGCCGACCACGGGCCCGATCCCCAGCGCCTTGATGGCCGCGTTCACGATGTCGCCGTCGGAGCCGGAGAACTCGTTGGCGACCGCGACGACCGGGCCGCGCGGGGCGTCCAGCGGGTAGGTGAAGGCGGGCAGCCCACGGGGCAGGTCCCAGCCGACGACACGGCGGGCGAGCTTCTCCACGACGAGCTGCGAGGTGTGGCCGCCGCGGTTCTCCCGGACGTCCACGATCAGGCCCTCGCGGGCCACCTCGACGCGCAGGTCGCGATGGAGCTGCGCCCAGCCCGAGCCCACCATGTCGGGCACGTGCACATACCCCAGCCGGCCCTGCGACGCCTCGCGGACGTGGGCGCGCCGCCCGGCGACCCAGTCGTGGTACCGCAGGGGCTCCTCGTCCGGGATGGGCACCACGACGACCTGGCGCGGCGCGCTCCCGTCGGCCGGGGCCACGGTCAGCTCGACGGGCTTGCGCACGGTCCCGATCAGCAGCGGACCGGGCCCGGCCACCGGGTCGACGGGGCGGCCGTCGACCGCGAGGATCGCGTCCCCGGCACGCAAGGCGACCCCGGGCGCGGCCAGCGGGGCGCGGGCGCGCGGGTCGGAGGTCTCGGAGGGCAGGACGCGCCCGATCCGCCAGACGCCGTCCTCGTCGCGCAGGAGGTCGGCGCCGAGCAGGCCCTGCCGGTAGAGGGAGTCGACACGCCCGCCGGACGGACTGACGTAGGCGTGCGAGGTGCCGAGTTCGCCCGCCACCTCCCACAGCAGGTCGACCAGGTCGTCGTGGGTGGCGACGCGGTCCAGCACCGGCCGGTAGCGGTCGCGCACGCCGTCCCAGTCGACTCCGCCCATGTCGGCGCGCCAGAAGTTGTCGCGCATGAGGCGGTGCGCCTCGTCGTACATCTGCCGCCACTCGGCGTGCGGGTCGACGGTGACGCGGACCCGGGACAGGTCCACCGTCACGTTGCTGTCCGAGTCGTCCTCGGAGGGCGTGGACTTGTGGTCGGCGGCGGCGACCCGCAGCCGGTGGCCCGAGGTGACCAGCACCTTGTTGCCGTCACCGCTGACCGCGTAGTCGTCCGCGTCGTCGGCGATCTCCTCGACGCGCAGCTGCTTCAGGTCGTACCGCTCCAGCACGCTGGACGGCGGCTCCGCATCCGGGGAGGCCAGGCTCGCGCCGAGCACGCCGCGCACGGGGTGGCGCAGCCACAGCACGCCGTCCTTGGCGGCCCGCAGCGTGGAGTAGCGGGCGGCCTCGACCGGGAAGGGCACGATGCGGTCGGCCAGGCCCTCGACGTCGACACGGGTGACGGGGATGCGCGGGCGCTCCTCGCCGTCCTCCTTGCGGGACTCGCCCTTGCCGCTCTTGGCGTCGTCCTGGCCGCGCTCGTCGCCGTCCTTCTCCTCCGCCGAGGGGTCGACCGGCCGGCCGTGGAGCTGCGGGCCGAAGGGCGAGGGCGTGGTGGCGGCGAGGGTGATCAGGTGCGGGCGGCAGGAGGCGAGGAAGGCCAGGTCGAAGGCGTGCTCGTCGTAGACCGGGTCGAAGGACCGCTCGGACAGGAAGGCCAGGTGCTTGCCGTCGGCGGTGAAGGCCGGCGAGAAGTCGTTGAAGCGCAGGGGCGTGGCGTCGACGACGGTCAGGTCCGCGGTGGAGGCCAGCTTGAGCTGGCTCAGCGGCTCCCGGCCCGGCTGGGACCAGGCCAGCCACGCCGAGTCCGGCGAGAAGGCCAGGCCACTGGCGTGGCCGTACTCGCTCTCCACGACCGTGCGGACCTCGCCGGTCTGTGCCTCGACCAGCAGCACCCGGCCGTCGTGCGAGGCGACCGCGATCCGGTGGCCGTCCGGGGAGACGGTCATCGCCAGGACGCGGCCGAGCCGGCCCGCGGCCAGCCGGCGTGGCGCCGGGACGCCGCCCGCCGCGGGGGCGATCTCCAGGGCGTCCTCACCCTCCGCGTCGGTGACCCACACGACCTGCTGGTCGCCCTCGCCGCCGAACACCCGCGGCAGCCGTGTGCGGACCCCCGGTTCGGCGGCCAGCGCCCGCGCGGGACCGCCGCGGTGGGTGACCCAGTGCGTGGTGCCGCGGACCTCGACGGCGCTGCCGCGGCCGGTGTGGTCCGGGCGGGCGTCGCCGAGGTGGTGGGCGGCGTGGACGGGGTGCGGCTGCAGGTCGGTGCGCTGGCCGCCGAGGCGCACCTCCAGCGGACGGGCCTCGGCGCCGTCGAGGTCGTCCAGCAGGAACAGCCGGCCGGCGCTGGTCCACACGACGCGGGTGCCGTCGGTCGCGGCGTGCCGGGCGTAGAAGCCGCCGTCCTCCACGGCGGTGTGCCGCCGCAGGTCGCTCCCGTCGGGAAGGCTGGAGTAGAGCGCGCCGACGCCCTCGTGGTCGGAGAGGAACGCCAGCCTCTCCCCCACCCACATCGCGCACTCCAGGTTGCCGTCCAGGTCCGCGTGGACCCGCTCGAACTCCCCGCTCCCCGAGCGGTCGATCCACAGCTTGCCCGCCGTGCCGCCGCGGTAGCGCTTCCACGCCGCCGCCTCGCGGCCCATCGTCGCGGACAGCAGCAGCACCGCGCCGTCCGGCCCGTACGCGACGTCCCCGACGGGCCCGTACGGCAGGGTGCGGGCCGGGCCGCCGTCGAGCGGGACCGCCCACGCCCAGCTGCGGCGCGAGGACGCCTGCCCGTGCGGGCTGATGGCCAGTACCTCGCCGTCCGCGGTCCAGCCGCGCACCAGGGCGCGCCCGGCGCCCCAGAACGTCAGCCGCTTCGAGGGGCCGCCGTCGACCGGCGCCACATGGACCTCCGGCGCCCCGTCGCGGGTCGAGCTCCACGCCACGTGCGCCCCGTCCGGCGAGAACCGCGGGTGTGCCACCGGCATGTTGTCCGCGCTCACGCGCCACGCCCGGCCGGCGCCGTCGAGCGGGGCCGCCCAGACGTCGTCCTCGGCGATGAAGGTGATCAGGTCGCCGTGCAGATGGGGAAAGCGGAGGTACGAGGGGTGCGAAGGCTGCGTCACGCCGTCACATTAACCACCCGGTGGCCTGTGGGTCAGGGGTTTTGGATCTCATTTGCCCTGCGGGAGGGAGCCGACGGGCGCACCGGTGCCGAAAGCGACGCGCGGTGCCGGGGAGCGCCGGCACCGGGACGGGCGCGCGCCCGGGGACGAGCGCACACAGGGCGGAGCGCTCAGCCCCAGCGGCCCGTGCGTCCCAGGAGCAGCGCGGTCGCCGCGACACCGGCCGTCGAGGTGCGCAGGACACTCGCGCCGAGCCGGTACGGCTTGGCCCCCGCCGCGGCCAGGGTGTCCAGCTCCTCGGGGGAGACACCGCCCTCGGGCCCGACGACCAGGACGATGTCGCCGTCCGCCGGAAGGGCCGCGGCGGCCAGCGGCTCTGACCCCTCCTCGTGGAGGACGGCGGCGAAGGCGGCACCGGCGAGCAGCGGCCCGAGCTGACGGGTCGTCGCCAACTCGCCGACGTCGGGGAAGCGCAGACGGCGGGCCTGCTTGGCGGCCTCGCGGGCGGTGGAGCGCCACTTGGCGAGGGACTTGGCGCCGCGGTCGCCCTTCCACTGCGTGATGCAGCGGGCGGCGGCCCACGGCACGATCGCGTCGACGCCGACCTCCGTCATGGTCTCCACGGCCAGTTCGCCGCGGTCGCCCTTCGGGAGGGCCTGCACCACCGTGATCCGCGGGCGGGGGACGGGCTCCTCCCGGACCCCGGTGACGGCGACCTCGAGGGTGTCCTTGCCGTCCACGACGGCCACGACGCCCTGCGCGCCCCGCCCCTGACCGTCCGTCAGCACGATCTCCTCTCCGACCTGCAGCCGCCGCACGGAGACGGCGTGCCGCCCCTCGGGGCCGGAGAGCGTGATCCGGTCCGGGCCCAGGGCGCCGGGCTCGACAACGAAGACAGGGGCGGTCACAAAGCGCTCCGGGCGGAGTCGAGTTCGGCCGCGAGCAGCCGGACGAGGTCGATGGCGGGCAGCTCCCTGGCCATGGCGTGCCCCTGGCCGGCCCACAGGGCCATCGCCCCGGGGTCACCGGCCGCGGCGGCCGCCCCGCGCACCGGGGCGGTCAGGAAGTGGATCCGCGGGTAGCCGGGCGGGGCGTACCGGCCGTGCTCGCGCAGGTACCGGTTGACCAGCCCCCGCGCGGGACGACCGGTGAACGCCCGGGTCAGCTCGGTTTCCGCGAAGTCGGGGTCGGTCAGGGCCCGCTTGTGCACCGGGTGCGCCCCCGACTCGGGACAGGCCAGGAAGGCGGTGCCCATCTGCGCCGCGTCCGCACCCGCCGCCAGCACCGCGGCGATCTGCGCGCCGCGCATGATGCCGCCCGCCGCCACGAGGGGCAGCGACACGGCCTCCCGCACCTGCGGCAGCAGGACGAGCAGCCCGGTCTCGGTACCGTCCCGCTCCGGATCGTCGCGGTGCGTGGACTGGTGGCCGCCGGCCTCGGCGCCCTGCACGCACACCGCCGCCGCGCCCGCCTCCTCGGCGGCCCGCGCCTCGGCGACCGAGGTCACGGTGACGACGGTGACCGTGCCGGCGTCGCCGAAGGCCCGCAGCACCGCGGGCTCCGGACAGCCGAAGGTGAAGCTCACCAGGGGGACGGGGTCCTCCAGCAGGGCCTCGATCTTCGCCCCGTACGCGTCCTCCAGTACGGCGTCGCCGCCCGTGCCGGGGTCGCCCAGGAACGTGCCGTAGCGGGTGGCCTCACCCGCCAGCCGCGCGGCGAAGTCCTCGACGCGCGCGGGGTCGGCGGTCTCGCGCTGCGGCAGGAACACGTTCACGCCGAAGGGCCGCGAGGTGAGCCGCCGGACCTGTGCGATCTCCTCGCGCATGGCCTCCGCGGTCCGGAAGCCGGCCGCCAGGAAGCCGACACCGCCGCCCTCGGCCACGGCCGCCGCCAGGGCGGGAGTGGACGTCCCGCCGGCCATCGGCGCCTGCACGACCGGATGCGCGGCGAGGGTGGAGAGATCGGTCAGCGCGGCCATGCGCCCATCGTTTCACGACCTCGGACGCACGGCTGCGCGGGGCGCGGGCGGGTGCCCGCGCCCCGTTCCGTGTCATGCCGCGCGCTCAGCGGCCGTTGAAGGCGTCCTTCAGCCGCGAGAACAGACCCTGCTGGCCCGGCTGGAACTGGCCGAGCGGCCGCTCCTCGCCGCGCAGCTTCGCCAGGCGCCGCAGGAGTTCCTCCTGGTCCGGGTCGAGCTTGCCCGGGGTCTGCACCTCGACGTGCACGACCAGGTCACCCCGGCCGCCGCCGCGCAGATGCGTGATGCCGCGCTGGTGCAGCGGGATCGACTGGCCGGACTGCGTGCCCGGCCGGATGTCGATCTCCTCCAGGCCGTCCAGGGTCTCCAGCGGCACCTTGGTGCCCAGCGCCGCCGCCGTCATCGGGATGGTGACGGTGCAGTGCAGGTCGTCGCCGCGCCGCTGGAACTGCGCGTGCGGCAGCTCGCGGATCTCCACGTAGAGGTCGCCGGCGGGCCCGCCGCCGGGGCCGACCTCGCCCTCGCCCGCGAGCTGGATGCGGGTGCCGTTGTCGACACCGGCGGGGATCTTCACCGTCAGCGTGCGCCGCGAGCGGACCCGGCCGTCGCCCGCGCACTCCGGGCACGGGTTCGGCACGACGGTGCCGAAGCCCTGGCACTGGGGGCAGGGCCGGGAGGTCATGACCTGGCCCAGGAAGGACCGGGTGACCTGGGAGACCTCACCGCGGCCGCGGCACATGTCGCAGGTCTGCGCCGAGGTGCCGGGGGCGGCGCCCTCGCCGTGGCAGGTGTTGCAGACGATCGCCGTGTCGACCTGGATGTCCTTGGTCGTGCCGAAGGCGGCCTCGTCGAGCTCGATCTCCAGCCGGATCATCGCGTCCTGGCCGCGCCGGGTGCGCGAGCGCGGACCGCGCTGGGACGCCGTGCCGAAGAAGGCGTCCATGATGTCGCTGAAGTTGCCGAAGCCCTGGCCGAAGCCCGCGCCCGCGCCGGCACCGCCGCCGTTGGCGGACAGCGGGTCGCCGCCGAGGTCGTAGACCTGCTTCTTCTGCGGGTCCGACAGCACCTCGTAAGCGGCGTTGATCTCCTTGAACCGCTCCTGGGTCTTCGGGTCCGGATTGACGTCCGGGTGCAGCTCGCGCGCGAGACGGCGGAAGGCCTTCTTGATCTCGTCCGGACTCGCGTCGCGGCGCACGCCGAGCACGGCGTAGTAGTCGGTGGCCACTACGACTCCGCCAGGATCTGTCCGACGTAACGTGCCACTGCGCGTACCGCTCCCATCGTTCCGGGGTAGTCCATGCGGGTCGGGCCGACCACGCCAAGTTTCGCGACCGCCTCGTCGCCCGAACCGTAGCCGACGGAGACGACCGATGTGGAGTTCAGGCCCTCGTGGAAATTCTCGTGACCGATTCGCACGGTCACGCCCGAATCCCCGGCCTCGCCCAGCAGCTTGAGGAGCACGACCTGCTCCTCCAGCGCCTCCAGCACCGGGCGGATCGTGAGGGGGAAATCATGGCCGAAACGGGTCAGGTTGGCGGTGCCGCCCAGCATGATCCGTTCCTCGGTCTCCTCGACCAGGGTCTCCAGCAGCGTCGCCAGCACGACCTGCACCGACGGCCGGTCGTCCGGCTCGAAGCCGTCCGCGAGGTCCTGCACCAGCTGCGGGACGTCGGCGAAGCGCCGTCCCACCACCCGGCTGTTGAGCCGGGCCCGCAGATCGGCCAGCACGGTCTCGCCCACCGGCGCGGGCGCGTCGACCAGCCGCTGCTCCACCCGGCCGGTGTCCGTGATCAGCACCAGCATCAGCCGGGCCGGCGCCAGGGCCAGCAGTTCGACGTGCCGCACGGTCGAGCGGGTCAGCGACGGGTACTGGACGACGGCGACCTGCCGGGTCAGCTGCGCCAGCAGCCGCACGGTGCGGGCCACCACGTCGTCGAGGTCCACGGCGCCGTCCAGGAAGTTCTGGATGGCCCGGCGCTCCGCGCCCGACAGCGGCTTGACGTTCGTGAGCCGGTCGACGAAGAGCCGGTAGCCCTTGTCGGTCGGCACCCGGCCGGCGCTGGTGTGGGGCTGCTGGATGTAGCCCTCCTCCTCCAGCACGGCCATGTCGTTGCGCACCGTGGCCGGGGACACCCCCAGCCGGTGGCGCTCGGTGAGCGCCTTGGAGCCGACCGGTTCCTCGGTGCCCACGTAGTCCTGGACAATGGCACGCAGCACATCGAGTCGTCGTTCGCTCAGCATTGCGGCGTCCACCTCCAGTCGTCCGGTCACCGGTGCGTCGGTCGTTCTCCGTGCCCTGGCACTCCCGACAAGTGAGTGCCAGCTTTCCCCAAGTCAGTGTACGGCGGGGAGGCAAGACCTCGGCAAGGGCGGTCCGCACCCGGACCCCCTCGACCGGCCACCGTAGCGCGCGCGGCCCACCCCGGCGGGGATACCGTCGCGGTGTGGAGACGACACCGACGGCGCCGGAGCCCTTCGCCGGCTGGGAGCACCTGGCACCCGGCGTGGCCCGCTGCCGGATGCCGTTCCTCGACGTCACCATCGGGGTCGTCGTCGGCGCCGAGGGCGTCCTGCTGGTGGACACCGGCTCCTCGGTCGCCGAGGGGGCCGAGCTGGGCCGCCGGGTCCGTGAGCTGACCGGGCGCGACGTGACGCACATCGCACTGACCCACGGTCACTTCGACCACGTCTTCGGCACGGCCGCCTTCCCCGGCGCCCAGGTCTTCGGCGAGATGACACTCGGCGCCCACCTCGGCCGCGAGCGCTTCACGCTGCGCCTGGACGCGATCGAGCACGGCGCCGGCGAGGAGGCCGCGACGCTGGCCGCGGAGGTCCTGGTGCCGCCCGGTCACCTCGTGGACGGCCGCTGGGCACTGGACCTCGGCGGCGACCGCGAGGTCCTGCTGGTCCACCCCGGTGAGGGACACACCACGCACGACCTGGTGGTGGTCGTGCCCGGGACGCCCGCCGTGGTCTTCTGCGGCGACCTCGTCGAGGAGTCCGGCGAGCCGCAGGCCGGCCCGGACGCCGCCCCGGGCGCGTGGCCGGGCACCCTGGACCGGCTGCTGGAGCTGGGCGGCGAGAGCGCGCTCTACGTCCCCGGACACGGAGCCGTGGTCGACGCGCGCTTCGTCCGCGCCCAACGGGACGCGCTGGCGGCCCGGTTCGGATCCGCTTGAGCGGCGGTCCGTCCGGATACGATCCCTGGCATGCGCAGCCGGAACTACGACGCCGATCTCACCCCGCCCTGGAAGCGGCCGTCCGTGCCCGCGCCCGAGGTCGCGGCCGAACGGGACCTGGTGGTGGAGGAGGTCTCCACCGGCTTCTGCGGGGCGGTGATCCGCTGCGAGAAGACCGCCGAGGGGCCGACCGTCACGCTGGAGGACCGCTTCGGCAGGCACCGGGTCTTCCCCCTCGTGCCGCGCGGCTTCCTCCTGGAGGGCAAGGTCGTCACCCTGGTGCGGCCCACCGCCGCCGCCCCCTCCGGCCCCCGGCTGACCGCCTCGGGCTCCCTCGCCGTCCCCGGCGCACGGGCCCGGGTCGCCCGCGCCGGGCGCATCTACGTCGAGGGACGCCACGACGCGGAGCTCGTCGAGCGGGTCTGGGGCGACGACCTGCGGGTCGAGGGCATCGTCGTGGAGTACCTGGAGGGCGTCGACGACCTGCCCGCCATCGTCTCCGCCTTCGCCCCCGGACCCGGCGCACGGCTCGGCGTGCTCGTCGACCACCTCGTACCGGGCTCCAAGGAGTCCCGGATCGCCGCCTCGGTCACCGGCGACCACGTGCTGGTCGCCGGCCACCCCTACATCGACGTCTGGGAGGCCGTGAAGCCCTCCTCCGTCGGCATCCCCGCCTGGCCGGCGGTGCCGCGCGGCCAGGACTGGAAGACCGGGGTGTGCCGCGCGCTCGGCTGGCCGGAGAACACCGGAGCCGCCTGGCAGCACATCCTGGGCTCGGTCCGTTCCTACAAGGACCTCCAGCCGGAACTGCTGGGCCGCGTGGAGGAGCTGATCGACTTCGTCACGGCCCCGGGCGCCTGATCAGTCGACCAGGTCCCTGACCACCGCGTCCGCGAGCAGCCGCCCGCGCAGCGTGAGCACCGCCCGCCCGGTTTCGTACGCGCCCGGCTCCAGCAGCCCGTCGGCCACCGCGCGCCCGGCGGCCGCCGCCCCGGCCGGGGCCAGGATGTCCAGCGGGCAGCCGTCCGCGAGCCGCAGCTCCAGCAGGATGCGCTCCACCCGGCGGTCCTCCGCGGCCAGCACCTCGCGGCCCGCGCCGGGACTGCGCCCCTCCGCGAGCGCCGCCGCGTACGCCGCGGGGTGCTTCACGTTCCACCAGCGCACGCCGCCCACGTGGGCGTGCGCGCCCGGTCCGGCGCCCCACCAGTCGGCGCCCGTCCAGTACAGCTCGTTGTGGCGGCACCGGGCCGACGTCGAGGTCGCCCAGTTCGACACCTCGTACCAGTCGAAACCGGCTTCCGACAGACGCTCCTCGGCGATCAGGTAGCGGTCCGCGTGGACGTCGTCGTCGGTCATCGGCACCTCGCCCCGCCGGATCCGGCGGGCCAGCTGCGTGCCCTCCTCCACGATCAGCGCGTACGCCGACACATGGTCCGGGCCCGCGTCGATCGCCGCGTCCAGGGACGCCCGCCAGTCGTCGTCCGACTCCCCCGGTGTGCCGTAGATCAGGTCCAGGTTCACATGCTCGAAGCCGGCTGCCCGCGCCTCCGCCACGCAGGCCTCCGGCCGGCCCGGCGTGTGCCTGCGGTCCAGCACCTGCAGCACGTGCTGCCGGGCGCTCTGCATCCCGAACGACATCCGGTTGAAGCCCCCGGCCCGCAGCTCCGCCAGGTACGCGGGGTCCACCGACTCCGGATTCGCCTCCGTCGTGACCTCGGCCCCCTCCGCCAGGCCGAACTCGTCCCGGATGGCGCCCAGCATGCGGGTCAGGTCCGCCGCCGGCAGCAGCGTCGGCGTGCCGCCGCCGACGAACACCGTCTCGACGCGGCGGGCGTCGTCGCCCAGCACCTTGCGGGCGAGCCGGATCTCGTCGATCAGCGTGTCCGCGTAGTTCTCGCGGGAGGCGAGCACGCCGCCGGTGCCGCGCAGCTCGGCGGCGGTGTAGGTGTTGAAGTCGCAGTAGCCGCAGCGGGTGGCGCAGTACGGGACGTGCAGGTAGAACCCGAGCGGGCGGTTCTCCGCCCCGGCGAGGGCTGCCGGGGGCAGCGCACCGTTCTGGGGCATGGGCTCGCCGTCGGGCAGTACGGATGGCATGCCCCCATTGTGCCGGGGTTTTTTCCCTGCCCGCCCTCCCGGGTGCCCTGTGAAGTCAGGGCACCCCGGCGCGCGTGGTTCTTGGCCCGGGTTCGGGGCCTCCGGGGCTGACCATTCTGGACAGCACATTTACGTGCGTTTCCAGCACCTACTCATCCCATCCCGACCCGGATACCGCACACAAATATGCTCCACAGTCCGGAACACCCAGCCGTCACCGCCAACGCACACCGCGCCGGCCGCCACGTCGCGCCCACAGCGGGTCCCCCGGCCGAATGTTGGGGCAGGCACTGGCGGGCCGATGGGGGCGGCATCCAGGCAACCGCAGTCACCACGGTCCGCCTCCACACCCCCACTGGGGATCAGGCGCATGACGAAACGGAGGGGGCGGGGTCGTAGGGGTGGGCGTTCTGGACTGTGGAGCATATTTGGGTGCACAACCCGGGGTGATCAGTTGAGAGCGCCCGAGGCACCGAAATGTGCTGTCCAGAATGCCCAGCCCCGGAGGCCCCGACCCCGGCACCCCACGAAACGCGCGCCGGGGCGCCCTGACTTCACAGGGCACACGGGCGGGAGGGCGGGGAAAAACCAGACGGCAACCACGACGGCGCCGCACACAGCTACTGGGCCCGCAGGACGAGCAGCGCCAGATCATCGTCCGGCGGAGCCGGATCGTACCCGTGCACCGCCCTGCGAATCCGCTCCGCGACCCCCGCCGCCCCCAACCCCACGCACCCCGCGAGCACCACCGCGAGCCCGTCGTCGTCGTCGAACTGCCGGTTGCCGCTGCGCCGCTCAGTGACGCCGTCGGTGACGCACAGGAGCGTGTCCCCGGGCGCGAGGTGGAACGATTCGCTGCGGTAGTGGGCGTCGTCCGTGATGCCCAGCAGTATCTGCGGGGCGGCCGCTGCGCGGACCGTGCCCGCGCCGTTCAGGACGAGCGGCAGCGGGTGGCCGGCGCTGGCCAGGGTGCACAGGACACCGCCGTCGCCGCCGGGCACGATCTCGCCGTAGAGCAGCGACAGGAAGCGCGGGCCGGTCTCCCAGCCGGGGCCGAGGCCGTCGCCGAGAGTCGCCGCGGCTGCCTCGTCCGCGAGGGCGCGGTTGAGGCGGTCGAGGACCTCGGCGACGCCGTGGCCCTCCCGGGCGAGGAGCCGCATCACGGGCCGGGCCAGCCCGGTGACGGCGGCCGCCTCGGGACCGTTGCCCTGGACGTCGCCGAGCGCGAAGCACCAGCGGCCGCCGCCTGCCGGGAAGATGTCGTAGAAGTCGCCGCCGACGACGTCGGCGCGCGTGGGCTCGTAGACGACGGCCGTTTCCACGCCGGGGACGGTGCCGAGCCCGGCGGGCAGCAGCCCGCGCTGCAGGACGCGGCTGATCATGGCCTGCCGGGCGTACTGCCGGGCCGTGCCGACCGCGAGGGCCACGCGGCGGGCGAAGTCCTCGATGAGCCCGATGACCTCGTCGGGCATGCGCATCAGCCCGGTCCTGCCGAGCAGCAGCGTGCCGTGGCAGCGGCCGCCGGCGACGAGCGGGCAGGCGAGGGCGGCGCCCATGGCGTCGGTCCCGTCGGCGGTGGCGGGCCAGGGCCAGGGGACGGCGCCGGAGCGGCCGTGGGGCGGCGGCGGGGGCGGGTCCTTCTCAAGGACCAGGCGCAGCCCGTCGATGCGGCTCTCGGCGGCATGCCAGACGCGGGCGAGCCGCGGTTCGGTCGTCCCGGGGCCGTCGGCGCCGAGCCAGACCGCGCACCAGTCGGCGAGCCGGGGCACCAGCAGCTGTCCGGCCAGCGCGGCCACCATGTCCTCGTCGAGCTGCCCGGCGAGCAGGTCGGACGCCTCGGCGAGGAAGGACAGCGAGCCGCGGCTGATCCAGTCGCCGTCGGACCGGCGGGCGGCCTGGCGCGGCAGCGGCGCCAGGATCTCGGCGGCGCGCAGCCCGCCCGTCAGGGTGCGGTCGCCGTCCGTGGCCGGGGCGTGGTCCTCGGGGTCGTGCGCGGCGGCGAGCCGGCACCAGATGGTCTTGAGGTCGCGCCGGTAGGTGATACCCCACGCCTCGGAAAGCGCCGCGACAAGTTGGAGACCGCGGCCGCCGTCGCGGCCCTCCCGTTCCAGTTCGGCCCGGTCGCGCACGACGCGCGCGGGGTGGTGGTCGGACACCTCCACCACGAGGCCGTCCTGTTCGAGCCGGCAGAGCAGTTCGACGGTGGTCCCCGCGTGGATGACGGCGTTGGTGACGAGTTCGCTGACCACCAGGACCGCGTCGGCGGCCAGGCGCTCGTCGGGGCCGGGTCCGTCCGTCGTCCACGCGCCGAGCGCCGCACGGACGAACTTGCGGGCGGCGGAGGCGGCGAGCTGGTTGCCGGGCAGGCTGGTGCGGGAAACGAAATCCCGTGGCATGGAATCTGGCCCCACTGTGCGGCTCCCGAGCAGATACGGCATTGCGCCCTTGAGGGCAAGGTCAGCGTGACAGACTGAGCGCGCTCATAAGCGCCGAGTCACCGAAGAAGGCCGTCATGGCTCTTAAATCGGCTGTTCCCGCCCCGAAAACCGCTACTCCTGCGCGTCAGCGTGTCGTTGATCCGCCGCCGGGAGAGGAGTGGATACGGGCGGCGGAACTCCGGCCGCTGCTGACGGCGATGCGGTCGCTGTGCGACGGGGACTTCCGGGTGAGCCTGGACGAACAGCGGGAAGGACTGCAGGCCGAGCTCGCCGGAACGTTCAACCGGATCGTCTCCCGGGAGCGGCACTTCTCCTCCGAACTGGCCCGGGTCCGGCGGGAGGTGGTCCGCCAGGGCCGGCTGGACGAGCGGCTCGCCGACAGTCCCGGCCAGGGCTCGTGGGCGATGAACGTCCAGGCGGCGAACACCCTCGTCGACGCCCTGGTCATCCCGGCGGCGAACGCGACCCGGGTGCTGGACGCGGTGGCGGGCGGCGACCTGACCCAGCGGGTGGACCTGCACGACGGCAGCCGGCCGCTGCGCGGCGATCTGCGGCGGCTGGGCCGCGCGGTCAACCGCATGGTGGACCAGCTGTCGCTGTTCACCGGCGAGGTGACGCGCGTCGCCCGCGAGGTCGGCACCGAGGGCCGGCTCGGCGGCCGTGCCAAGGTACAGGGACTGTCCGGCAGTTGGCGGGACGTGACCGAGGCCGTCAACGCGATGGCCGCCCGGCTGACCGCGCAGGTGCGTGACATCGCGCTGGTGACGACGGCGGTGGCACGCGGCGACCTGACCCGTCAGGTGACGGTCGAGGCCACCGGCGAGCTGCTGGAGCTCAAGCTGACCGTCAACACGATGGTGGACCAGCTGTCGGCCTTCGCCGACGAGGTCACCCGGGTGGCCCGCGAGGTCGGCACCGAGGGCCAGTTGGGCGGCCGTGCCCAGGTCCGGGGCGTGTCCGGGGTGTGGAAGGACCTCACCGACAACGTCAACTTCATGGCGTCCAACCTGACCTCGCAGGTCCGCAACATCGCCCAGGTGACCACCGCGGTCGCCGACGGGGACCTGTCAAAGAAGATCACGGTCGACGCCCGAGGCGAGATCCTGGAGCTGAAGGACACCATCAACACCATGGTGGACCAGCTCCGCGGCTTCGCGGGCGAGGTGACACGCGTCGCCCGCGAGGTCGGCACAGAGGGCCAGTTGGGCGGCCGTGCCCAGGTCCGCGGTGTGTCGGGGGTGTGGAAGGACCTCACCGACAACGTCAACTTCATGGCCGACAACCTCACCAGCCAGGTCCGCAACAT
>NZ_JARAWX010000029.1:56409-106154 GCF_033793585.1 Streptomyces sp. MI02-7b
GCGTGGAAGGACCTCACCGACAACGTCAACTTCATGGCCGACAACCTCACCAGCCAGGTCCGCAACATCGCCCAGGTCGCCACCGCCGTCGCCCAGGGCGACCTGTCGAAGAAGATCGACGTCGACGCCCGCGGCGAGATCCTGGAGCTCAAGACCACCATCAACACAATGGTGGACACCCTCTCCTCGTTCTCCTCCGAGGTGACCCGGGTGGCCCGGGAGGTCGGCAGCCAGGGCCAGCTGGGCGGTCAGGCCCGCGTCGAGGGCGTGTACGGCACGTGGAAGCGCCTGACGACCAATGTCAACGAGCTCGCCTCCAACCTCACCACGCAGGTCCGCGCCATCGCGGAGGTGGCCTCCGCCGTCGCGCAGGGCGACATGTCCCGCAGTATCGCGGTCGAGGCGCAGGGCGAGGTCGCCGAGCTCAAGAACAACATCAACCTGATGGTGTCCAACCTGCGGGAGACCACCCGCGCCAAGGACTGGCTGGAGTCCAACCTCGCCCGCCTCGCCGGCCTGATGCAGGGGCACCGCGACCTCATGGAGGTCGCCGACCTGATCCTGCGCGAGCTGACGCCGCTGGTGAACGCCCAGTACGGGGCCTTCTTCCTGGCCGAGACCGAGGCCGACGGCTCGGGGTCCACGCGGTTGCGCGCCCCGCGCGGCCTCGCGTTCATCGCGGGCTACGGGTCGGCGCAGGGCGCCACCGTCGACACTCCGGGGATGCCCGGGCACGGGCTGGTGCGGCAGGCGGCGCTGGAGAAGAAGCGCATCCTGGTGGAGGAGGCCCCGCCCGGCTACATCAAGATCAATTCGGGGCTGGGCGAGGCGGCCCCGGCCAGTGTCGTGATCATCCCGATCCTCTTCGAGGACGAACTGCTCGGGGTCATCGAGCTGGCGTCGTTCTCCCGGTTCTCCGACGTCCACCTGGCCTTCTTCGACCAGTTCGTGAGCACCATCGGCGTCGCGATCAACACGATCATCGCCAACTCCCGCACGGAGTCGCTGCTGTCGCAGTCCCAGCGGCTGGCGCAGCAGCTCCAGGAGCGCTCGGACGAGCTCCAGCGGCAGCAGGCGGAGCTGCAGCGCTCCAACGCCGAACTGGAGGAGAAGGCGGCCCTGCTGGCCACCTCCTCGCAGTACAAGTCGGAGTTCCTGGCCAACATGTCGCACGAGCTGCGCACCCCGCTCAACTCGCTGCTCATCCTGGCCCGGCTGCTCGCCGACAACCCCGACGGCCATCTGAACGAGCAGGAGGTGCAGTTCGCCGGCACCATCCACCGTTCCGGCTCGGACCTGCTGCAGCTGATCAACGACATCCTCGACCTGTCGAAGATCGAGGCCGGCCGGATGGACGTGCGCCCCAAGAAACTGCCGCTGATCAAGCTGCTGGACTATGTGCACGCCACGTTCCGCCCGATCACCCTGGACCGCGGGCTGGCCTTCGACGTCACCGTCGGCGAGGACGTGCCGCGCGAGATGTTCTCCGACGAGCAGCGGCTCCAGCAGATCCTGCGCAATCTGCTCTCCAACGCGATCAAGTTCACCTCGCAGGGCCGCGTCGAGCTGCGCGTGGCCCGGTGCGAGGGCAGTGACGACCTGATCGCGTTCGCCGTGCGGGACACCGGCATCGGCATCGCCGGCGAGAAGCTTCCGGTGATCTTCGAGGCCTTCCAGCAGGCCGACGGCACCACCAATCGCAAGTACGGCGGCACCGGCCTCGGCCTGTCCATCAGCCGGGAGATCGCGGGGCTGCTCGGCGGCCGCATCGTCGCCGAGAGCGAGCCCGGCCGCGGCAGCACCTTCACCTTCTACGTGCCGGCCGTGTACGCGGGCCATGCCCCCGGCTCCGGAGAGCCCGAGCCGGAGCACGCCGTCGGCGAAGGGGGCGGCGAGAAGGCTCCGGCGGCGCCCTCTTGGCGCGACGGCGGCCGCCGCCCCCTCGCCGCGCTCGCCACGTACCTCCCCGCGGAGCAGGCCCCGGCCTGGCCCACCTCGACCCGGCTGGAGGAGTGGCGCGACGGTCGCGCGGGCCGTGTGCTGGCCGGCAACCGCGTGCTCATCGTGGACGACGACATCCGCAACGTCTTCGCCCTCACGCATGTGCTGGGCCGGGTCGGCATGCCGGTTCTCTACGCCGAGAACGGCCGGGAGGGCATCGAGACGCTGGAGAAGAACCCCGACGTAGCGCTGGTCCTGATGGACATCATGATGCCCGAGATGGACGGCTACGAGACGATCGCGGCCATCCGCCGCACCCCGCGCTTCGCGGACCTGCCGATCATCGCCCTGACCGCCAAGGTGATGCCCGGCGACCGCGAGCGTTCCATCGCCTGCGGTGCCAACGACTACGTGCCCAAGCCGGTGGACGTCGACCGGCTGCTCAACACCGCCCACCTGCTGCTGGACCCTGAGGCCGCCGAGGGCGCGGCGCGCGGCGACCGCCGCCCGGAGGACACCGGCTCGTACGGCGACCCCGATGACCCGCGCGATCGCGGGGTCCCCGGCGACGCCGGGCGGCCCGGCCGGTGACGCCCGGCGCCGCCGGCACGGTCACCGGCACCGACAGGGCCGGCATTCTCCTGGTCGACGACATGGAGGACAACCTGATGGCCCTGGAGGCCATCCTCGGCTCGCTCAACCGGCCGATGGTCCGGGCCCGTTCCGGGGAGGAGGCGATGAAGGCACTGCTGCGCCAGGAGTTCGCCGTGGTCCTGCTGGACGTCCTCATGCCGGGCATGGACGGCTTCGAGACCGCCGCGAACATCAAGCGCCTCGACCAGACCAAGGAGATCCCGATCATCTTCCTGACCGGGAACGACCTCGACACGACCTTCGCCTTCCGCGGCTACGCCACGGGCGCGGCGGACTACCTGACCAAGCCCTTCGACCCCTGGGTGCTGCGCGCCAAGGTCTCCGTCTTCCTCGAACTCCACCGCACCGCCCGCGAACTGCGCGATCTGCTGACCCTTGACCGGGAGCGGCTGGAGGCCGTCGCGGAACGCCTCACGGCCGTCGAACGGCATCTCGCCGCCGACGGCCGTGCCGACGTGGCCGAACTGGCGCTGCGCGTGGCCGCGCTGGAGCGCGCCGTCCGCGCGGTGGACCCACCGGGCCCGCGCCGGGGCGACTGACCCGGCGCGGGCGGCCGCGGGGCTCAGCCCTCGCGGGTGCCGGAGTACATGTCGTCGATCAGGTCCTTGAACTCCCGCTCCACGACCGGCCGCTTGAGCTTCAGGCTCGGCGTCAGGTCGCCGTGCTCCACGTCGAGGTCGCGGGGCAGCACCCGGAAGGTCTTGATCTGCTGCCAGCGCTGCAGGTCCTCGTTGACGCGCCGCACGTAGCCGTCGATGAGCCGGCGCACCTGGTCCGAGGCGACGACCTCCGCGTACGGCCTGCCCTCCAGGCCGTTCTCCGCGGCCCAGCCGAGGATGGTGGGCTCGTCGAGGGCGATCAGGGCGCTGCAGAAGTTGCGGGCGGCGCCGATCACCAGGACGTTGCTGACGAACGGGCACACGGCCTTGAACTGGCCCTCGACGGCGGCCGGGGCGATGTACTTGCCGTTGGAGTTCTTGATGATGTCCTTTTTGCGGTCGGTGATGGTGAGGAAGCCGTCCGCGGACAGTTCGCCGATGTCACCGGTGTGGAACCAGCCGTCGGGCTCCAGCACCTCGGCGGTCTTCTCCGGCAGCCCGTGGTAGCCCTGCATGATGCCGGGGCTGCGGAGCAGGATCTCGCCGTCCTCGGCGATGCGCACCTCGGTGCCGGGCAGCGGCTTGCCGACGGTGCCGGTGCGGTAGGCCTCGCCCGGGTTGACGAAGCTGGCCGCGCTGGACTCGGTCAGGCCGTAGCCCTCCAGGATGTGGATGCCGGCGCCGGAGAAGAAGTAGCCGATCTCCGGGGCCAGGGCGGCGGAGCCGGAGACGCAGGCGCGCAGCTTGCCGCCGAAGGCCTCGCGGAGCTTGGCGTACACCAGGCGGTCGGCGACGGCGTGCTGCGCGGACAGCGCGAAGGGGGCACTGGGCGTTCCGGTGCGGCGGCGGTTGTCCTGGGTGACCTTGGCGTACTCGCGGGCGACCTCGGCGGCCCACTTGAAGATCTTGTACTTCGCGCCGCCGCCGGCGCGGGCCTTGGCGGCCACACCGTTGTAGACCTTCTCGAAGATCCGGGGGACGGCGGCCATGTAGGTGGGCTGCACCACCGGCAGGTTCTCGATGATCTTGTCCACCCGGCCGTCCACGGCGGTCACGTGGCCGATGGTGATGTGCCCGGCGGTGAGCACCTTGCCGAAGACGTGCGCCAGCGGCAGCCAGAGGTACTGGACGTCCGCCGCTTCCAGTAGGCCGTTGGCCTCGATGGCGCGGGCCATGTACGCCCAGCAGTCGTGCGGCAGGCGGACACCCTTGGGGCGGCCGGTGGTCCCGGAGGTGTAGATGAGGGTCGCCAGTTGGTCCTTGGTGAGCGCGCCCACGGCGTCACGGACCGCCTCGGGGTTCTTCTCCAGGTAGACCGCGCCGCGCTTCTCCAGGTCGGCCAGGGAGAGCACCCACCCGTCGTCGCCGGTGGCGGTGTCGGTTCCCACGCCTTCCGCGTCGATGACCACGACGTGGCTCAGCTCGGGCAGCTCCGCGCGGCGCTCGACGACCTTGGCCAGCTGGGCGGCGTCCTCGGCGATCAGCACGCGGCTGCCGGAGTCGGCCAGGATGAAGGCCGTCTCGTCGGCGTTGGTGCTGGGGTAGACCGTGGTGGTCGCGGCGCCCGCGCACAGCACGCCCAGGTCGGCCAGGATCCACTCCACCCGGGTGGCGGAGGCGATGGCCACCCGCTCCTCGGGGCGTACACCGAGGTCCATCAGACCGGCCGCGATGGCGTAGACCCTGGTCGCGGCCTCCTGCCAGCTGAGTGAACGCCAGGAGTCCGGGCCGCCGCCCGCCGAGAGCACCGGGTAGCGGTACGCCTCGGCGTCGGGCGTGGCCTCGACGCGCTCCAGGAACAGGTTCGCCACCGAGGGCGGCCGGTTCTCGATCAAAGTCTGCGTGTCGGTCACGACAACCTCCGGGGCCCGCCACATTGCTGGGTGACTCGCGAGTAACCCGCGATTGGTGATCAGGGTAGGCAATCCGCGCCCGGTTTGTAAGGGGCCGCGTTCACCGCGTTGCAACCACGAGGGGTGAGACAGGTGACACATACATCTACTCTGCCCACGTGCACGTCCCATGGATCCCGCGTGCCGCAGACGCAAACGGCGGGCTCTCCCGGAATCCGGGGAGCCCGCCTCCCGCCGTCACGCCGGCCACCCTCCGGCGACACCGCGGAGCACAGGGGCGATCAGCCGCCGATGGGCAGGCCGCCGATCATGCCGGTGGTGCCGCCCGACTTGCCGACCCCGCCCAGCAGTTCGCCCGTCTTACCGGTGACCGCCTTCAGGCCGGTCTTGGTGACCTCGTCCTTGGCGTCCAGCAGCTTCATCGGGCCCTTCCCGAGCGGGAGCGAGCCGTCACCGGCGAAGGCGGGGGACGCGGCGGCACCGGCGGCGCCCAGCGCGATCACGGAACCTGCGACGACGGCCGCGGCCTTCGAGTACTTCACGACACATTCCCCTTCCACGGCGACGACTTTCGCCGCCGTCACCATGGGTAACGCCCCCGACCAGCCCCGGAAACCGCACGTGAGCGGCTTTTTCCCCAATCACCCGAATGCCGCACCGCTCATACGAAAGGGCGCCTGTCCGGTCATCGGACAAACGCCCCTCGTACGCGGCGAGTCGGGCGGCCGACCGGCCGTCCCGCCCCCGCCGGCGGTCACTTCTTCTTGGCCGCGCCCTCGTCGCTGGACAGGACCGCGATGAAGGCCTCCTGCGGCACCTCCACGGAACCGACCATCTTCATCCGCTTCTTGCCCTCCTTCTGCTTCTCCAGCAGCTTCCGCTTGCGGGAGATGTCACCGCCGTAGCACTTGGCGAGGACGTCCTTGCGGATGGCGCGGATGGTCTCGCGGGCGATGACGCGGGAGCCGATGGCGGCCTGGATCGGCACCTCGAAGGCCTGCCGCGGGATGAGCTCGCGCAGCTTGGCGACGAGCCGCACGCCGTACGCGTAGGCCGCGTCCTTGTGCGTGATCGCCGAGAAGGCGTCCACCTTGTCGCCGTGCAGCAGGATGTCGACCTTGACCAGGCTGGAGGTCTGCTCGCCGGTGGGCTCGTAGTCGAGCGAGGCGTAGCCGCGGGTCTTGGACTTCAGCTGGTCGAAGAAGTCGAAGACGATCTCGGCGAGCGGCAGGGTGTAGCGGATCTCCACCCGGTCCTCGGAGAGGTAGTCCATGCCCAGCAGCGTGCCGCGCCGGGTCTGGCACAGCTCCATGATCGCGCCGATGAACTCGGTGGGCGCCAGGATCGTGGCGCGCACCACCGGCTCGTACACCTCGCCGATCTTGCCCTCGGGGAACTCGCTGGGGTTGGTGACGATGTGCTCGGCACCGTCCTCCATGACCACGCGGTAGACCACGTTGGGGGCGGTGGCGATCAGGTCGAGGCCGAACTCGCGCTCCAGGCGCTCGCGGATCACGTCCAGGTGGAGCAGGCCGAGGAAGCCGACGCGGAAACCGAAGCCGAGGGCGGCCGAGGTCTCCGGCTCGTAGACCAGGGCGGCGTCGTTGAGCTGGAGCTTGTCCAGCGCGTCGCGCAGTTCCGGGTAGTCCGAGCCGTCCAGCGGGTACAGGCCCGAGAACACCATGGGCTTGGGGTCCTTGTAGCCGCCCAGGGCCTCGGTGGCGCCCTTGGACTGCTGGGTGATCGTGTCACCGACCTTGGACTGGCGGACGTCCTTCACACCGGTGATCAGGTAGCCCACCTCGCCGACGCCGAGGCCGTCGGCCGGCAGCATCTCCGGCGAGTTGGTGCCGATCTCCAGCAACTCGTGGGTGGCGCCGGTGGACATCATCTTGATGCGCTCGCGCTTGCTGAGCTGACCGTCGACGACCCGGACGTAGGTGACGACGCCGCGGTAGGAGTCGTAGACCGAGTCGAAGATCATCGCGCGGGCCGGGGCGTCCGCGACGCCGACCGGGGCCGGGACGGTCTCCACGACCCGGTCGAGCAGCGCCTCGACCCCGAGACCGGTCTTGGCCGAGACCCTCAGCACGTCGGAGGGGTCGCAGCCGATGAGGTTGGCCAGTTCCTCGGAGAACTTCTCGGGCTGCGCGGCCGGCAGGTCGATCTTGTTCAGCACCGGGACGATGGTGAGGTCGTTCTCCATCGCCAGGTAGAGGTTGGCCAGCGTCTGCGCCTCGATGCCCTGGGCGGCGTCGACCAGCAGGATGGTGCCCTCACAGGCCGCGAGCGACCGGGAGACCTCGTAGGTGAAGTCCACGTGCCCCGGGGTGTCGATCATGTTCAGGATGTGGGTCTTCCCCTCATCGGCGCCCGTGGTGGGCGCCCAGGGCAGACGGACCGCCTGGGACTTGATCGTGATGCCGCGCTCGCGCTCGATGTCCATCCGGTCGAGGTATTGGGCGCGCATCTGCCGCTGATCCACCACACCGGTGAGCTGGAGCATCCGGTCGGCAAGGGTCGACTTGCCGTGGTCGATGTGCGCGATGATGCAGAAATTGCGGATCAGCGCCGGGTCGGTACGGCTCGGCTCCGGCACGTTCGAAGGGGTCGCGGGCACGCAGGGTCCTGTCTCTTGAGGCGCCTGTCGCCTCTGGTCGGATCGATACGTATGGCTCCCATAGTCCCATGAGCGGGGCCGGGGACCGTGCCGGGCGGCCCGGAAGCGCCCGCGCGCGGCGCCGGGACCGGGCCCGGGAGCGCCGGTTTGGGCGGCACAGCGGCCGACTGCTAACCTGGGCAGTCGCGCTTCGTGCCCTCTACCCGAGGCGCGAACCCCATCAGATCACACCTGAGAAGGCTCTTTCGTGGCGAACATCAAGTCCCAGATCAAGCGCAACAAGACCAACGAGAAGGCGCGCCTGCGCAACAAGGCCGTCAAGTCCGAGCTCAAGACCGCCATCCGCCGCACCCGTGAGGCCGTGGCCACCGGCGACGTCGAGAAGGCCACCGAGGCCGCGCGCCTCGCCGGCAAGAAGCTCGACAAGGCCGTGAGCAAGGGCGTCATCCACAAGAACCAGGCCGCCAACAAGAAGTCCGCGCTGGCCGTCAAGGTCGCCGCGCTCCAGGCCTGAGCCTTCTCGTCAGTACCCAGCGGTACCCGGCAACACCTCGCCGGTGACGGGCACAGCGGTCCCTCTCACCCGCTCCACCACCGGCAGACATGATCCACCGGCCGCACGCGGCCTGCGTTCGCCACGCGGGTGCGGTCCTCGAAGGGCCTCGTACCTCCCCGGTACGGGGCCCTTCGGCGTGCTCCCGTGAGGGCGGACCACCGCGCAGGTCAGCGGGCGCGGGAGGCGCGCGCGATCGACACGACGGCCTTCTCCAGGGCGTACGCCGGGTCGGCGCCGCCGCCCTTGACCGCCGCGTCGGCCTCCGCGACCGCGCGCAGCGCCGTGGAGACCCCGTCCCCGGACCAGCCGCGCATCTGCTGGCGTACCCGGTCGATCTTCCACGGCGGCATGCCCAGCTCGCGGGCGAGGTCGGCCGGCCGGGCGCCGCGCGGGGCGGAGGCGAGCTTGCCGATGGCCCGTACGCCGGAGGCCAGCGCGAAGGTGATGCCGGGCAGCGGCTGGCCGACGGCGATGGCCCAGCGCAGCCGTTCCAGGGCCTCGGCCGTACGGCCGGTGACCGCCAGGTCCGCGACCTCGAAGCCGGTCGCCTCGGCGCGACCGGTGTAGTAGCGGGCGACGACGGCCACGTCGATCGCGCCCTCCACGTCGGCGGCCAGTTGCGCGCAGGCGCTCGCCAGCTCGCGCAGATCGCTTCCCAGCGCGTCCACGAGAGCCTGGCAGGCCTCGGGGGTCGCCGACCGGCCCAGGGTGCGGAACTCCCCGCGCACGAAGGCCAGCCGGTCCGCCGGCTTGGTCATCTTCGGGCACGCCACCTCGCGCGCCCCCGCCTTGCGGGCCGCGTCCAGCAGGCCCTTGCCCTTGGCACCGCCCGCGTGCAGCAGGACGAGGGTGATCTCCTCCACGGGGGCCGCCAGGTAGGCCTTCACGTCCTTGATCGTGTCCGCGGACAGGTCCTGCGCGTTGCGGACGACCACGACCTTCCGCTCCGCGAACAGCGACGGGCTGGTCAACTCCGCGAGGGTGCCCGGCTGCACCGCTTCGGGAGTGAGATCGCGCACATCGGTGTCGGCGTCGGCCGCCCGCGCGGCGAGCACGACCTCCCGCACGGCGCGGTCGAGAAGCAGGTCCTCCTGCCCCACCGCGATCGTGACGGGGGCGAGCGGACTGTCTGTCGTACTGTTCCTGGGCATCGCCGTCCAGCATCCCACGCGGGTCCGACACAATGTCCCGGTGAATGACGTCAGACATGTCCTCGTACTGCCCGACCGCGACTCCGCGGAGGACGCCGCCGACGAAGCCTCAGAGCGCTTCGACCTCCCTGCCCGCCCCCAGATCGTCCGCGACGCCCTCGCGGGAGAGGACGACGCCGAAGACGCCCAGTGGCTCGTCGTCGTCAACGACGAGGACGGCGAACTGGATCCCGCCGCGCTGAACGCGCTGGCGGAGGAGTTCGAGGGCTGGCTGGAGGAAGAGGACTAGAACCGGGCCCGGGCCTCGGCCCGGAGCGGTGCGCGGCGGCTCCCGTTCAGCGGGAGCGGGAGTCGCCGAACAGGACGCGGTAGACGATCAGCAGCACCAGGGCGCCGCCGATCGCGGCCCCCCAGGTGGGCAGATCGTAGAACTCCTTGGTGATGGGGTGGTGCAGGAACTTCGCCGAGATCCAGCCGCCGACGAGGGCGCCCGCGATCCCGATGAGCGTCGTTCCGACCAGGCCGCCCGGGTCCCTGCCGGGCAGCAGTATCTTGGCGATGGCGCCTGCCAGCAGGCCGAGCACGATCCAGCCGATGATGGTCATGAGGTCAACCTGCCACGGCTCCGGGCCCCTCATGCCTGCTGATACGCACCCATGGGCATCCCGTGACACGGCGGTTGCACTTCTCGGACCGCCCCCGGGTCTGCGCACGGGCGCGGTGGACTCGGCACGGCGCGGCGGCACCGCCGAGATCACGGTTGCCAAACCCCTGAGGCGGCGGTGGTGTTCGCCGTGCCGGCAGGGACCGCTCGCACGGCGCCGACCCGGCGGGCGCGGGCGGGCGGGCGGCGGACGAGCTGGGCGGCGTCCTCGCGGTCCGGCGCACGCCGAAAATCGGGTGACACGTCCCCGGCGCCCGCCGCAGGCTGCCGCAATGACCCGTCACACGATCGTCCCGTCCCTCTTCCCGCCGCCCGGCTACGCGCACGCCGCCGTCGTCGAGACCGGCACCCGCGTCGCCTTCCTGGCCGGCTCCGTCCCCCTCGACGCCGACGGTGAGCTCGTCGGCCCCGGCGACCCCGTGGCCCAGGCCCACCAGGTCGTCGCCAACCTCGACGAGGCCCTCCACGCGATCGGCAGCGGCCTCCCCCACGTCGTCGCCACCACCGTGTACGTGGTCGCCCACGATCCCGCCGACCTCGCCCGGGTCTGGGACGTCGTCCGCACCTGCGGCCTCAGCGAAGGGCCCCACACCTCCACCCTGGTCGGCGTGGCGTGCCTCGGCTACACCGGGCAGTTGGTGGAGATCACGGCGACGGCAGTGGTGCCGTGAGGCCGAGCGGGGCGCGCAGCCGCGGGACACGGTCGAGCGCGAGTCCGAAGCCGTCGCGGTAGGCCTCCAGGACCTCGCTGTCCGTGTCGAGGGGGACTTCGTGGCGGGTGCCGTCGGGCGCGGTCGTGATGAGGGTGCGGCCGGTCAGGGTGAGGCGGCCACCGTCGTCGGTGAGGCGGGAGCAGACCAGGGACGTGGTGAAGTGGGAGCGGGGGGAGGTCTGCTGGTACCAGGAGCCGACCTCGAAGTCGGCGAGCTCGCGGGGGCGCAGGTCGAGACGGTAGACGGGGGTTCCGTCGTGCAGGAGGTCGGGGTCGCCCAGGGGAGCGGGGGTGAAGCGGAAGACGCCGCCGGGGTCGGACTGGTCGGTGTCCGTGGTGAGCGGCAGCGGGTGGTGGGCGTGGCGGCCGAAGCCCACGTCGGCGAGGAGGGTGGCCCCGTCGGCGGTGCGGACACGCAGGGCGAGGTGGTCGTAGGGGATGCCGAGCCCGTCCGGGCTGATGCCGCGGCAGGCCAGGAGGCCGACGTCGTAGCCGAGGGCGGTCAGCAGTGCCGCGAAGGCGCCGTTGAGCTCGTAGCAGTAGCCGCCGCGCCGGGCCCCGACGATCTTGTCGTGGAGGGCGTCGGGAACCAGGGTGACGGGCTCCCCGAGGTGGAGGGAGAGGTTCTCGAACGGGACGGCGACCAGATGGCGCACGTGGAGTTCGCGCAGTGCGTCGGCGTCGGGTCGGGTGGGGCGCGGGGCGCCGATGCGGCGGAGGTAGGCGTCCGCCTGGGATGCGTCCATGGCGTCAGCTTGGCGAGGCACCGTCACGAACGCCAGGGTCCGCGACGCGGGAAGGACCGGGGCCCAACGACAGTCCCGGCGTGGCGATTTCCCACTCCCGGTGCGGATTAGCGCACTCAATCGCCCAGGAGGCAGTGGTTTTACGCTGGACGGACGGCTTCTTGGCTACGGATTTCGTTGTTCAGAGGCTCTTGACGTGGCCTTGACGGCCAGGGTTTCATCCTCGGAACGGAGATGAACATTCCGTTCCGAGTTTCCCTGGACCGGAGGCGGTAGCCCCCTTCAGCCCGACCTGATCGGATGCGCGCATGACCGACATGCTTCACCCGCCGGCGGCCCCGCACTCACCCCTGGCCCCGCCCATCGAGGCGCCGAGGGCACTGAAGCGGTCGATCGGCGTCGTGGGCGGAACGCTGCTGACGCTCTCCTGCCTGACGCCCGCTTCGTCGTTGTTCGTCATCGTGCCGCCGCTCTTCGCCGACCTGGGCACGGGCACCGCGCTGACCATCGTGATCGCGGCCGTGCTGTGCGTCGCGGTGGCGTTCTGCTACTCCGAGCTCGGCACCCTGATCCCCAGCGCGGGCGGCGAGTACGCGATGGTCGGCACGCTGATCGGCCGGCTGGCCGGATGGATCGTGTTCGTGCTGTCCCTGATCGTGGTCATGATCGTGCCGCCGATCATCGCGCTGGGAACGGGTGAGTACCTGGCGCCGCTCGCGCAGATCGACCCCAAGGTCGCGGGCGCCGCGGTGATGCTGCTGGCGACCGTGATGGGCCTGCTGGACCTGCGGGCCAATGCCTGGATCACCGGCATCTTCCTCGTGCTGGAGGTGGTGGCGGCCGGCATGGTGGCCTTCCTGGGCTTCTCGCACCGCGCCCGGCCTGCCTCGGTGCTGGTCCACCCCGTGACCCAGGGCGGGCACGGGCTGGGCACGGCGGTCACGGCCGGGACGATCGTGGCGGGCCTGGCCATCGCACTGTTCGTGCTGCAGGGCTTCAGCACGGCGGTCTACCTGTCGGAGGAGATGGAGAACCCGCGCCGCACCGTCTCGCGCACCGTGCTGTGGACGCTCGGCATCGGCGCCCTGGTGGTGATCGTCCCGACGATCGCCATCACGCTGGGCGCACCCGACATGGACTCCCTGACCGCAGGCGACCTGTCGGCCCTCGTGCAGGGCTGGAGCAATTCCGCGGTCGGCACCTTCATCAGCCTCTGCATCGCACTGGCGATAATCAACGCGGGCATCGTGATGGTGATCCAGAACTCCCGTGTGCTGTACGCGTCGGCGCGCGACCGCGCCTGGCCGACACCGGTCAACAGGGCGTTCGGGACGCTCAGCAAGCGATTCGGGGCGCCGTGGATCGCCACGCTGGCGGTGGGTGTGCCGGGGGCGGTGCTGTGCTTCGTGCCGGTGGAGACGCTGAGCGGGGTGACGGGTGTCGCGGTGGCCGCCATGTACATCGTGGTGGCGCTGGCGGCGCTCGGGGCACGCAGGGGCGACCACAAGCAGCGGTCGGCGTGGCGCATGCCGCTGTGGCCGGCCGTGCCGGTGCTGCTGGTGGCGGTGCTGGCGTACGTGCTGGTCCAGCAGACCGCTCAGGATCTGGTGATCACGGGTGTGATCGTGGCGGCCTCCCTCGCGTACTGGTGGTTCTATCTGCGGCCGCGGCAGAGCACCCGCTGGGTGATCTCCGTGCCGGAGGAGGAACTGGGCCTCGCGAACAGCTGAGACCGCTACACGTCGCCGTCCAGGACGCGCTCCAGGCTGGGTGCCTTGACGTGGGCGCCCGACTGCACCGCTTCGATGCGGCCCTTGACGTCGCCGAAGTCGAAGTGGCCCAGGGTCCAGTAGTCGGACCACTCGGTGAGCGCCTGGAAGTTCATGAAGGTGGCGACCACCCGCTTGCCGGGCTTGCGGAATTCGTCGACCGTCACGCGGGTCGCCCCGAAGGTCATCGTCGACGACACGTGTTCCCAGCCCCGCTCGGCGGCGTAGGCCACGGCGTGGTCGCGGTAGTTGAAGGTCATCCGCTCTCTCTCCTCGTCGTTCCGCCGGCCGCCGCCCGGCCGCGCCGGGAGGACGGGCGGGCGGTTCGGCACCGGTCACGGTGAATGTCCCATGGGTGCGGCACGCAGGTGGCCGGTATCGCCGAGGACGGCGATGGGTCCGTCGGTGTCGGTGCGCAGGACGGTGGTGCCCTGGGCACGGAGGGCGCTGATCGTGCGGGGTGAGGGGTGGCCGTAGGGGTTGTCGCTGCCGCAGCTGATGAGGGCGAGCCGGGGACGGAGGCGGGCCAGGAGGGCGGGGTCCTGGTAGGCCGAGCCGTGATGGGCCACCTTCAGCACATCGATGCGGCCCAGCCCGGGCACGGCGGTGAGCAGCGCGCGCTGGGCGTCGGGTTCGAGGTCGCCGAGCAGGAGCACGGTGAGCCCGGCGGTGCGCACGAGGAGGGTCACGCTGGCGTCGTTGGGATTGGCGTCGTCGGTGACGGGGAGGTCCGAGGGCGCGGAAGGGGGCCACAGGACGCGCCAGTCCAGCGGTCCGAGGCGGCGGTGCTCGCCCGCGACGGCGCGGATCACGGGGACGCGGGCCGCGGCCGCCCGGGCGCGGACGAACGCCGCCTGGTCCGCGGGCGCGTCGAGGACGGTCGTCTCGATGGCGCCGACGGCCCGTTGGCGCAGGACGCCCGGCAGACCGTCGACGTGGTCGGCGTGGAAGTG
The DNA here is from genome assembly GCF_033793585.1 of Streptomyces sp. MI02-7b. Lineage (NCBI taxonomy): Bacteria > Bacillati > Actinomycetota > Actinomycetes > Kitasatosporales > Streptomycetaceae > Streptomyces > Streptomyces sp. MI02-7b. The sequence goes on from NZ_JARAWX010000029.1 coordinate 70,628, forward strand.
GGTCAGGACGAGGAGGGGAACGGCCCGGATGCCCAGCGACCGCAGGCAGCGGTCGACCAGCCGGGGTTCGGGTCCGGTGTCGACGACCACCGCGGTGCCCCGCCCGCCGGCGGAGAGCACCAGGGCGTCCCCCTGGCCGACGTCGCAGACGACCATGCGCCAGTCGGGCGGCGGCCATCCCGTCACGGCCCGGGGCAGCGGGACGGGCCGGACGACGGTCAGCACGATCAGCAGCACGGCCGCGGCGCACAGCCAGGGCCGGCGCAGCAGACGGCGGCCCGCGACGACGACGGCCGTCACGACCGCCGCGAGCAGGAGGGCACCCGCCCATGTGCCGGGCCAGTCCACGGTGGCCCCGGGAAGGGCGGCACCGTACCGGGCGACGGCGGCGATCCAGCCGGTGGGCAGGCCCGCCAGCCACGCGAGGGCCTTGGCCGCGGTCATGGCGGGCGGCGCGGCGGCGAGCGCGGCGAAGCCGAGGACAGTGGCGGGACCGACCGCGAGTTCGGCCAGCAGGTTGCACGGCACGGCGACGAGGCTGACGTGGGCGGCGAGCACGGCGAGCAGCGGAGCGCAGACGGCCTGGGCGGCGGCGGATGCCGCCAGTACTTCGGCGAGCCGGGGAGGGACCCGCCGCCGGCACAGGGCCGCGCTCCACCGGGGGGCGAGGGTCAGCAGGGCCCCGGTGGCCAGTACGGAGAGGGCGAAGCCGTACGAGCGGGCGAGCCAGGGGTCGTAGAGGAGCAGCAGCAGGACGGCCGCGCACAGGGCCGGCAGGAGTGAGCGGCGGCGTCCGGTGCCGATGGCCAGCAGCGTGATCAGACCGCACACCGCCGCGCGCAGCACGCTGGGGTCCGGACGGCACACCACGACGAAGGCGATGGTGAGCAGGCCGCCGAGTACCGCCGTGGTGTGCAGCGGGAGCGCCAGTCGCGGGGCCAGGCCCCGGCGTTCGGCGCGCAGCGCGATGCCGGGCGGCCCGATGAGGAGGACCAGGACGAGGGAGAGGTTCGACCCGCTCACGGCGGTGAGATGGGTGAGGTCGGTGGCCTCGAAGGCGTCGTGGAGTTCCGGGCCGATCCGCGTGGTGTCGCCCACCACGAGCCCGGGCAGCAGGGCGCGGGCGTCCGGCGCGAGGTCCTCGGAGGCGGTGCGCAGGCCCGCGCGCAACCCGCCGGCGAAGCGCTGCACGGCCGACGGCGGCCCGACGGCGCGCGGTGGGCCGCGCACGGACAGCACGGCGGCGACGCGGTCGCCCGAGTCGCCCGGCGGCGCCAGCCGGGCCTCCACGACCAGCCGCGTCGAGGGGAGCAACGACCCCCAGGGTGCGACCGGTTGCCGGGCGACGAGCAGGACGGGCGTGCGCACGGCCGTCGTCGTACCGCGCGCGGTGACGCGTACCGCCTCGGCTTCGAGCAGTACGGCGGCGGGGGCGCGGGCCGCGCCGCGCACATGGGGGCGGATCATGCGGGGGTCGGCGGTCAGGGTGATCTCGACGCGGGCGTGGGCGTGCTGGGCCGCCAGGTCGGGCACGGGGCCCCGATGGAGGTCTGCGCCGTGCAGGGCCGCCACTGCCGCGGAGACGGTGCCGCAGAGCAGCGCGGTCCCGACCGCCGTGAACGTTGCCGTGGCCGTGGCCGCCGACAGGCTCCGCGACAGGAACCGGGGTGCCAGGAGCATGCCCGCGCCCACGAGCGCGCCGGCGGCACAGAGCCCGGTCACCACCTGCCCGGGCGCGGTGAGCGCGACGCCCGCGGCGAGCCATGCGGCCAGGGCCGGCACCAGCAACCGCAGGTCCGCCGGGCCCTCTTGACGCGGATGGGACGCGCCCCGGGGCGACGCGGCGTCCGCGTGCACCGCGGGACGGCGGGGGCTCACGGCGTGACCAGGGGCTTGAGGTCGGCGAACCGGCGGTCCCCGATGCCGTTCACGTCCCGGAGCTGGTCGACGCTGGCGAAACCGCCGTGCCGGGCGCGGTACTCGATGATGTGCCGCGCCAGCACCGGGCCGACGCCGGGGAGGGTGTCCAACTGCTCGGCGGTGGCACCGTTCAGGCTCACGGCGGCGGGCGGGGCGGGCGCCGCGCCCGCCGCCGCGGGCGCGGGCAGGCCGGGCGCGGCGGCACGGCCGACGACGATCTGCTCACCGTCGGCCAGCCTTCGGGCGAGGTTCAGGGCGCTGGTGTCCGCGCCGGGCAGGGCTCCCCCGGCCGCCTCCAACGCGTCCGCGACCCGTGCCCCGGTCGGCAGCCGCCGCAGACCCGGGCGCCGCACCTTGCCCGCCACGTCCACGACCAGGGCCGCCTGCGGGCCCGGCCCGGGGCGCGGCGTGCGGGGACCGGTGGACACGGGGGCGGGCACGGCCGCGGGGAGCGTGGAGACGGCCGGGGGCACCGCGACGGTCCGCGGCCTGCCCGTCCAAAAGTGGTGCACCGCGAACCCGATCGCGACGACGAGCACCGCGGCGAGCGCGACCGCGGTCTTCGGCTCCATCCCGCAGCGCAGGGAGAACCACGTGGGCAGCCGCTCGGTCAGGGCGAGCCGCCAGGCCGTGCCGCGCCGTACCGCCACCCCCGGCGGCCCGTGCCGGGCAGCCGCCCCGCGCGGCCGGCCGGCCGTGCCTCCGCCCATGTCAACGCCCCCGCGCACGTCAGCGTCACCGTCACCGTCCGCGTCGGCAGCCGTGTCGCTGTCCGTACCCGGGTCCGCCGCACCACGGCGCGACGCGGGCCCGTTCAGTACGGCGGGCGGGTGCCCGGGCGGCGGGTCGAAGAGTGCGGCGGCGCGGTCGCGGACGGAGTCGGCGTGAACGTGCGGGTGGCGGCGGCTGGTTGCGGTGATCGGTCCCATGTCCGAGACGGTAGGCCTTGCGCCGGCACAGAGATGATCTTGCTTGATTCCTGTGGACAACCAGGCCGTTGTGGACAACTCCGCCACCCGCAGGTGTTACTCGCGTTCACTCATGGCGACTCATGTTCACCCGGGCACCCGGGCACCCGGGTTCACTCGGGTTCACTCGGGTTCACTCGGGTCGTTTCACAACGGCGAGACCACTGCCCCCAGCAGCCCCGGACCCGTGTGGGCCCCGATCACCGCGCCGACCTCGCTGAGGACGAGGGTGCGCAGGGCGGGGACCCGGGTGCGCAGGCGCTCCGCGAGGCCGGAGGCCCGGTCGGCGGCCGCGAGATGGTGCACGGCGATGTCGACGGGCCGCGAGCCCGCGCGCTCGACGACGATCTCCTCCAGGCGGGCGAGCGCCTTGGACGCCGTCCGCACCTTCTCCATGAGCTGGATCCGGCCCTCGTCCAGCTGCAGCAGCGGCTTGACCGCGAGCGCCGAGCCCAGCAGCGCCTGGGCGGCGCCGATGCGCCCGCCCCGCCGCAGGTAGTCCAGGGTGTCGACGTAGAAGTACGCGGAGGTGTCCGACGCGCGCTTCTCCGCCGCGGCGACGATCTCGTCGGAGCTGCCGCCCGACTCCGCGGCCTCGGCGGCGCTGAGGACGGGGAAGCCCAGGGCCATGGCGACCATCGCGGTGTCCACCACCCGCACCGGCACCGGCGCGCTCCCGGCCGCCAGCCGTGCGGCGTCGTACGTCCCGGAGAACTCGGCGGACAGGTGCAGGGAGACGATCTCCGTGGCGCCCGCCTCCGCCGCCGCGCGATAGGCGGCGGCGAACTCCTCGGGGCTGGGCCGGGACGTGGTGACGGGCTTGCGGCGCACCAGGGCGCGGGCCACGGCGGGGGCCGATACCTCGGTACCCTCTTCCAGCGCTTCGTCGCCGATGACCACCGCCAGCGGAACCACGGTGATCCGGTGCCGGGTCAGGGCCTCCTGCGGCAGGTAGGCCGTGGAATCGGTGACGATAGCGACATGGGACGACATGTGCGGGAGGTTACCCGCGCCGAAGGCCCGGCAACAGTACGGCCCCGCTGAGGTGAACGCGGCGGGTGCGGACCCCGGTGGACGGCGCCCCGACCGCCCGGACCCCTCGGCCCGCCCCGCCCGCGCTCACAGCGTCTTCGGCGGACGCTCCGCGGACGAGGACGCCCCGGGGCCCGGCTCGGGCAGGCTCGCCGGCGCCCAGTGCCGCAGGGCACCCGCCTCCAGGTCGATGTCGCGGCCCAGCGCCGCGAGGTCGTCGTCGGCGAAGCGCCGGGCGCGGTCCTGGGCGGCCCAGCGCAGCGAGTCGGCGGAGTGGGTGATGCGGCGGGTGCGCTCCTCCAGTTCGCCCAGGCGCGCGGAGATCCGGGCGCGGTCCGGCTCGCGCTCCAGCAGTTTCAGCTCGGCGTCGAGTTCCGTGGCGTGTCCGCTCAGCCGCCGGAACAGTGCCACGGCCTCGCTGAGCCCGGAGTCGTCCGCGGCCCGGGACTCCAGCGCCTCCCGGGTGCTGGCGACCGAGGTGCGCAGCGCGAGGCGCAGTTCGGCGAGCTTCCCGGCGGGGCCGGGCTGGGTGTAGCGGCGCGCCTTGAGACCGGTCTCCTCCACGACGCGCCGGGCCTCGACGCTCGTACGCTCCACGCCGCGCCGTACCGCCCGGGCCGTCCTGACCGTGGCCACGATGCCGAGCGCGACGAAGGAGGCGAAGATCAGCAGGATCAGGGCGACGGCGACATCCACGGCGGCTCCTCTGCCCGGTCGGCCCGATCTGCTCGATCGGCGTATGCCCACCGTAAACGGCCGGGGGCGGACGAGGGTTCCGGGGAAACCCTCGTCCGCCCCTGAGATCCGAAGTCTCCGGCGACCCGGAGCGGGCCGCCCGCCGCTACCGCCGACGGACCCGGACCGGTGTCTCAGCCCGTGACGATGTTGACCAGCTTCGGCGCCCGGACGATCACCTTGCGCACGGCCGCACTGCCCAGGGCCGCGACGACCGCCGGGTCGGCCAGGGCCTGGGCCTCCAGGTCGGCGTCGGAGATCGCCGGCGGGACCTCCAGGCGGGCCTTGATCTTGCCCTTGACCTGGACGACGCAGGTGACGGTCTCGTCCACCACGTACGCCGGGTCGGCGACCGGCAGGTCCTCGTGCGCCAGGGACTGCTCGTGCCCCAGCCGCCGCCACAGCTCCTCGGCGATGTGCGGGGCCAGCGGCGCGATCAGCAGCACCAGGGGCTCGGCGACCTGGCGCGGCAGGGCGCCGCCCGCCTTGGTCAGGTGGTTGTTCAGCTCGGTGATCTTGGCGATGGCGGTGTTGAAGCGCAGGCCCTCCAGGTCCTGGCGGACGCCGTCGATCGCCTTGTGCAGGGCCCGCAGGGCGTCCTCGTCCGGCTCGGCGTCGGTCACCGTCACCTCGCCCGTCGCCTCGTCGACGATGTTGCGCCACAGCCGCTGCAGCAGCCGGTACTGGCCGACGACGGCGCGGGTGTCCCACGGGCGGGAGACGTCCAGCGGGCCCATCGCCATCTCGTACAGGCGCAGGGTGTCGGCGCCGTACTCGGCGGCGATCTCGTCCGGGGTGACGGCGTTCTTCAGGGACTTGCCCATCTTGCCCAGCTCGCGCTTGACCTGCTCGCCGCCGTACCAGTAGTCGCCGTCGCGCTCCTCGACCTCGGCGGCCGGGACCGGGAAGCCGCGGCTGTCACGGTAGACGTACGCCTGGATCATGCCCTGGTTGAACAGCTTGTGGAACGGTTCCACGGACGAGACGTGGCCCAGGTCGAACAGCACCTTGGACCAGAAGCGCGCGTACAGCAGGTGCAGCACCGCGTGCTCGGCGCCGCCGACGTACAGGTCGACGCCGCCGTGCGGCTGCCCCTCCCGCGGACCCATCCAGTACTGCTCGATCTCGGGGTCGACCAGCTGCCGGTCGTTGTGCGGGTCCAGGTACCGCAGCTCGTACCAGCAGGAACCCGCCCAGTTGGGCATGGTGTTGGTCTCGCGGCGGTAGCGGCGCACGCCCCGGCCGTCGCCCAGGTCCAGGTCGACGTCGACCCATTCCTGGTTCCGGGACAGCGGGGTCTCCGGCACGGTGTCGGCGTCGTCCGGGTCGAAGGTGCGCGGCGAGTAGTCCTCGACCTCGGGCAGCTCCAGCGGCAGCATCGAGTCGGGCAGGGCGTGGGCGACGCCGTCCTCGTCGTAGACGATCGGGAAGGGCTCGCCCCAGTAGCGCTGACGGCTGAACAGCCAGTCGCGCAGGCGGTAGTTGACGGTGCCCTGGCCGATGCCGCGCCGTTCCAGGTGGTCGATGACCGTCCGCTTGGCCTCGGTGACCCCCAGGCCGTTCAGGTCGATCTCCGCGTTGGCGGAGTTGATCGCCGGGCCCTGGCCGGTGAACGCCTCACCCTCCCAGCCCTCCGGGGGCTGGACGGTGCGGACGATGGGCAGGTCGAAGACGGTGGCGAACTCCCAGTCGCGCTCGTCCTGGCCGGGGACGGCCATGATCGCGCCGGTGCCGTAGCCCATCAGGACGTAGTCGGCGACGAAGACCGGGATGCGGGCGCCGGTCAGCGGGTTCACCGCGTGGGCGCCGCTGAAGACGCCGGTCTTGTTCTTGCCCTCGGTCTGCCGCTCGACGTCCGACTTGGACTGGGCCTGCCTGCGGTACTCCGCGACGGCCTTCGCCGGGGTGTCCGCGCCGCCGGTCCAGGCGTCCTTCGTGCCCTCCGGCCACGCGGCCGGCACCAGGGTGTCGACCAGCGGGTGCTCGGGGGCCAGCACCATGTAGGTGGCGCCGAACAGGGTGTCGGGCCGGGTGGTGAAGACGGTGATCGGGGTGGCCGCCCGGCCATCGTGGCCCTCGACCGCGAAGTCGACCTTGGCGCCCTCGGAGCGGCCGATCCAGTTGCGCTGCTGCAGCTTGATCGCCTCGGGCCAGTCCAGCGCGTCCAGGTCGGCCAGCAGGCGGTCCGCGTACGCGGTGATGCGCATCATCCACTGGCGCAGTTTGGCCTTGAAGACGGGGAAGTTGCCGCGCTCGGAGCGGCCGTCGGCGGTGACCTCCTCGTTGGCCAGCACGGTGCCCAGGCCGGGGCACCAGTTGACCGGCGACTCCGACGCGTAGGCCAGGCGGTACCCGCCCAGGACGGCGTCGCGCTCGGCGGGGCTCAGCTCGGCCCACGGGCGCTTGTCGGGCGTCTCCCGCACGCCCTTCTCGAACTGCTCGATCAGCTCGGCGATCGGGCGGGCGCGGTCGGCCTCGTCGTCGTACCAGGAGTTGAAGATCTGCAGGAAGATCCACTGGGTCCAGCGGTAGTAGTCCGGGTCGATCGTCGCGAACGACCGGCGCTTGTCGTGGCCCAGGCCCAGCCTGCGCAGCTGCGACCGCATGTTGTTCATGGCGGCCTCGGTGGTGACCCGGGGGTGCTCGCCGGTCGCCACGGCGTGCTGCTCGGCGGGCAGGCCGAAGGCGTCGAAGCCCAGGGTGTGCAGGACGTTGTGGCCGGTCATGCGCTGGAAGCGGGCGAAGACGTCGGTGGCGATGTAACCCAGCGGGTGGCCGACATGCAGTCCCGCGCCCGAGGGGTACGGGAACATGTCCATGATGAACTTCTTGGGCTTGGCCAGCTCGCCGTCCCCGGCCAGGTCACCGGTGGGGTTGGGCGCGGCGAAGGTCTGGTTCTCGTCCCAGAAGTCCTGCCAGCGGCTCTCGATGTCGGCGGCCAGCGCGGCCGTGTAGCGGTGGGGCGCGGCGGCCTCTGCGGCAGGGGTGGTCTCGCTCATCGTCCTTCGTACTCCATCGCTGTCATGACGGCCTGCGGCCCGGCCGTACGGGGTGTCTGCCTGCGGAAACGAAAAAGCCCCTCGCACAGGAGGGGCGCCGCACTGACATCGATCCTGGTCAGCGCGGCTTGCTAAGCAGAAGGCGTACGGCATGCATGAGGTCAGGTTACCGCAGAGGCGGAAGGGCCCGCACCGAGGTTCCCCCCGGTGCGGGCCCTTACGTGCCGCTTCGCGCCGTGCTCAGTGGCGGCGGCCCGGCTTGTACGAGTCGACGTAGCCGCGCGCCGGGGTGCCGACGCCGGTCACGTCGTCGTAGCCGACGACGGCGGACAGCGAGCTGTCCTTGCCGAGGCTGCGGAGCGAGGTGAGCAGGCCGTCCGACGCGTCGAAGCCGTTGGCGAAGTCCACGCGGACCACCGCGAGGTCCTTGCCGCGGCCCAGCGGGTGGTCGGTGACGTCGTGGTACGCCCCGGTGCCGTAGCGGTCGTAGATCAGCGGGTTGGCGAAGCCGATCGGCACACCGTGCCGGGCCTGCTGCGCCAGCGCCTGGACGCCCGCGATCACCGGCGCGGCGAGCGAGGTGCCGCCGATCCGGTACTCGCTGTACTGGAGCGACCCGTCGGGGAACGTCTGGGTCTGGCCGACCAGGAAGCCGGTGTTCGGGTCGGCGACGGCCGAGATGTCCGGCTCGACGCGCTGCTTGACCGTGCCGCCGTTGGCCAGGGCGAGCGAGTTGGGAACGACGCCGCGCTGGTAGAAGGGCTGCGCGTAGAGCTTGCTGGTGCCGCCGCCCGCGCCGGAGGTGTAGGCGCCGGGGAAGCCGGTCCAGCTGGAGCCGTCGGTGGCCAGCGTCGCCTTCAGCGTGCCCCAGCCGGTCTCCCACTGGTACTTGTCGCCCTTGCCGACGGCGAGCGCGGTGCCGCCGACGGAAGTGACCCAGGGGGAGTTGGACGGGACGTCGACCTGCTTGGCGCCGGTCCCCAGGGGATTGGCGACGTTGTCGCCCGCGTCACCGGAGGAGAAGTAGAAGCCGATGCCCTCGACCGCGCCGATCTGGAAGATCTGGTCGTACGCGGCGGCGATGTCCGGGGTCTCGTTGGACTCGAGGTCGCCCCAGGAGTTGGAGACGATGTCGGCGAGCCGGTGGTCGACGATCTTGCCGAGCGCGTCGAGCAGGTCGTCGTCCGTGCAGGAGGAGGCACCGACGTAGGTGATGTCGGCCGCCGGGGCGAGGGCGTGCACCGCCTCGACGTCCAGGGTCTCCTCGCCGTACCAGTTGGAGGCGTCGCACTCGTCCGGGCCGGTGAAGCGGTAGTCGGCCGGCAGGACCTGGGAGAACTGGCCGCGCTTGTAGGACGCGTCGCCGTTGCGCGCCGCGTACTTCTTGGCGTCGGCGGCGATCGTCGGCGAGGCGAACGCGTCGGTGATGGCGACGGTGACGCCCTTGCCGGTGTACGAGCCCGCTCCGTAGGCGGCGCGCAGCTGCTTGCCCGTGTAGCCCTTGACGGCGTACGGGGCGTGCGTGCCGTAGGCGACCGGCAGGTGCTTGTTGGTGTTCGACCCGTAGTACGTGGAGAAGGGACCGGAGTTCTTGAAGACGCCGGCGGGCGGCGGGAGCGTGTCCTGGTGCTGGGCGCGCCGCGGGGAGTTGTCCAGGCCGGTGACCGTGAGCACCGTGCCGCTGAGGGCGGCGGGGACCGAGGCGGTGCCGACCGGGGCGCGGTAGGTCTTCGAACCCTTGCTGAAGTTGTGCAGCTGGGTACCGAAGGCCTTCTCGGCGGCGGAGACGTCGCCGCTGACCGTCAGATAGTGCTCAGTGACGCCGGTGACCTTCAGGCCGGAGGACTCCAGCCACGCGGTGGTCTCGGAGACCTGCTGCCCGGTCGCGCCGAAGCGGGCCTTGGCCTGGGCGGCCGACAGGAAGCTGCCGTACGAGGCAGACGCCGGGTCGGACACCGCCTGGGCGTAGGCGGCGAGGCCCTTGGCGTCACGGCCGGCCAGGTACACCCGGAGGGTGACCTTGTTCGCGTCAGAAGTGGCGCCCTTGTCGGACTTGGTCGTCGCCCAGACCGGCTTGCTGCCGGCGAGGGTGTGACGCCCGTGCGAGGCGTCGGCCTGGGCCGTGGGTATGCCCATCGCCAGCGCACCGGCGACCAGCGGCAGCGCCGCTGCCAGGGCCAGGCCGGCCCGCTTTCTGGAGCGGGTGGAGCTCATGTAACCCCCTGCTGTGTGAAGTTCTGACGGACAGCGGCGTGTCTGCATCGGCCACGCACGTGAACCGCCTCGCCACTCTCGCGGTGAACGGCTCATGCCAGGGACATGTGTTCGCCAAGAAGGGCCCAAGGAAGCGTCACGAAAGGGCAATTGGAGGGGCGTAAAGGTCCGGAACGAGGACATATGGAACCGGAGACCGGACACGGTCGGCACGAGCCGGAAGAAACCGGACAAGTCCGCCTGCGGGCGGCCGAACATCCTTACCGAACGGCGGCCGAACAAACCGACGTTAGCAGTTCGTAATGATCCGCATCCCGGGTTGTCGAAAGACGATCGAAGTGGGTACCCGACCGGGTTAGCGTCAGCGCATGCGCACCAACCGTCAGTCCTCCGACAGTCGCCGGAACCCCCCGCTCCCGGCGAGCGCCACACTGTCCGGGGCTCTCCGCACCGCACAGTCGCCGCGTGTCTGGGCGACCGCCGGTACCGCCGCCGCTCTGCTCGTCCTGGCCTTCACCGCGGGCCCGGCCCTGCGGGCCTTCCTGGACTTCGGCGCCGGTGTCCTCACCCTCGTCTCGCTCAGCTGCACCGTCATCTGGGGCCTGGTGTCCACCGACACCGTCTTCCTCGGCCCGCGCGAACGGCTGGTCACCCAGGGCATCCACCGCGCCCTGGGGGTCGCCGCCATCGGCTTCCTGATCCTGCACGTGACGACGAAGGTGGTCGAGGTCCGCGTCACCACCGCCGGCGCCTTCCTCCCCCTCGGCGTCACCGGCCGCGACGGGCTCATATCGCTGGGCGTGCTGGCCGCCTACCTGATGATCCTCGCCGCCGCCACGGGCGCGATGCGCAGCATCTTCGCCGCCAGACGCCACCCCGTGCGCTGGCGCATCCTGCACGGCATGGCGTACGCCTCGTGGTGCGCCGCCCTCGTCCACGGGCTGGAGTCCGGCCGGGCCGCCAAGCCCTGGGTGATCATCTGCTACATGGTCTGCCTGGTCGGCGTCGCCATCGCCCTGGTGGTCCGGCTGCGCAAGGTCCGCGGCGAGTCCGTCTTCCCCGAGACCCGGGAACGTTCCGCGTCCTTCCGCAACCTGGCCCGCGGCGCCGGTTCCGGCGGCCGGCGGCGTGCCGTCCGCGAGGAGGGCGGCCCGGCCCTGGCCAGCGCGTACACCGACCCGCTGCCGCCGCTGCCCGGCTTCCCGGCCGCCGGCCAGTACACGCCCACCCCTCCCCCGGCCCCCGGCCTCGCCTTCGGCACGGACCCCGCGGGCGCCACCATGCAGCTGCCGCAGGTTCCCGCGGACCCGCAGTCCCCGTATTCTCAGCAGCCCCAACAGCCGTACCAGCAACAGCCCCAGCCCGGCGCCTGGGACGGCACCCCTCCTTGGGGGACCGAAGTGCCCGGCGGCGTCCAGGACACCGATCCGCTGGGAGCCGACCGGCTCCAGCCGATCTCCTGGCAGCAGTCGACGCCCGGACCTTATGAAGGACAGCGATGAACCTGCCCGCCATGCCGGACCGCTCACCCGCCCTTCGTACGGGGGCGGGTGATGTGCTGCCCGACGTCCGTACGGTCGGGCTGCCCCGAATAACCGCGGGGTTCGACGAGGTGGAACGACTGGACCGGGTCACCCATCTGAACGTGCACGGTTCCATGCCGACCATGACCGAGGGCGAACTCCTGGACCTCGCCGAGCTGATGGGCCTGCGCGGCCGCGGCGGCGCCGGTTTCCCCTTCTACAAGAAGCTCAAGGCCGTCGGAGAGGCCGCGCGCCGGCGCGGCAGCCCGACGGCGATCGTCGTCAACGGCTGCGAGGGCGAGCCCGCCTGCCGCAAGGACGCGGTCATCCTGCGCCGGGCACCGCACCTGATGCTGGACGGCGCCCTGCTGTGCGCCGAGATCCTGGGCGCGCGCGAGCTGGTGATCAGCGTCACCCGCGACACCAACGAGCAGTCCGTGCGCGACGCTCTGGCCGAGCGCGGTCTCGGCGCCAAGCGCGGCCGCCAGCTGAGGGCCCGCATCGTGCGCATGCCGGAGCGCTTCGTGTCCGGCGAGTCCTCCGGCATCATCTCGGCGGCCAACGGCGGTCTGCCGCTGCCGCCCGGCAAGAAGGTGAGCGCGAGCGAATCGGGCATCGCCGGGATGCCGACGCTCTTCTCCAACACCGAGACCTTCACCCAACTCGCCGTCGGCGCCCGCATGGGACCCATCCGCTTCGGCTCCGCGGGCGCGCCCGGGGAGCCCGGCACCGCCATGCTCACCGTGTCGGGCTCGGTGCCCCGGCAGACGGTCGTGGAGACCCCGACCGGCGTGCCCATGTCGTACATCCTGCAGATGTGCGGCGGGAACCCGGGGCAGGGCGTGCTCGTGGGCGGCTACCACGGCAACTGGATCGACCCCAACATCGCGTCGATGGTGACCATCGCCCGCGAGTCGCTGGAGGCCCACAAGGCCACGCTCGGCGCGGGCGCGCTGCTGCCGCTGGACCCGGGGCTGTGCCCGCTCGGCGAGTCGCTGCGGGTCGCGCAGTGGCTGGCCGCCGAGACCGCCGGGCAGTGCGGGCCGTGCCGCCTCGGCCTGCCCCGGATGGCCGGACTGCTGCAGGACGTGCTCAACGGCGGCGGACAGGCCGCCCTGGAGCAGCTCCGGCAGACCGCGGTGGCGGTCAAGGGGCGCGGGGTCTGCAAGCACCCCGACGGCTCCATGCGCTTTGTGATGTCCACCATCAACGCCTTCACCGACGACCTCGCGGCCCACGTCCTCGGCGGCGGCTGCGGCCGTCCCACGGTCGGCGTGCTCCCCCTGCTGAAGTCCGAGCCCTCGCCGCTGCTCGGCGGCCCCGCGAGCGGCAACACGGCCGCGGCCGCGGGCAACAAGCGGCTGGTCGTCGACTGGACGCTGTGCAAGGGCCACGGGCTGTGCGCCGGCGTACTGCCCGAGATCGTCCGGCTGGACCGCGACGGCTACCCCGACATCGCCGGGACGCCCGTCCCGCCGCACCTGGACGCCGCCGCCCAGCGCGCGGTGGCCCGCTGCCCCGCGCTGGCCCTGCGGATGGAGGAGGGCGGGCGCCGCTGAACGTCCGCCCGGCCCGGCGGTGGCGGCCACCGGGCCGGGGCGGTCCGGTCACGCGGAAGGGCCCGATACCTGAGGTACCGGGCCCTTCGCGTGAAGTGGAGCTACGGGGATTCGAACCCCGGACCTCTTGCATGCCATGCAAGCGCTCTACCAACTGAGCTATAGCCCCGCGTTGCCGTTCCTCCGGGTCCCCCCGGCGACTCGGCATACATTACACGGCCGCGGGGGCGGTTCGCCAAATCCATTCCGGTACTGTCGGCTGACCCCGACCCCCAGGACTGGAGACGGCCCCCGTGACCGCCACGCAGCGCATCGTCGACGCCACGGCGGAACGGACGCACCGCCTCCGCCGCCCCACCGTCGTGGCGGCCGTGGTGTGCCTCGTCTCGTTCACGGCGTTCTGTCTGGCGCAGCACGCCGCCCATGTCTCGATGATCGACCTCACGGTCTACCGGGCCGAGGGATGGACGGTGCGGCAGGGCGGCGACCTGTACGCGATGCGCGTCACCCACGCTCAGCTGCCCAACACCTACCCGCCCTTCGCCGCCCTCCTCTTCACGGCGCTCACCCTCCTGCCGGCCGGTGCCGCGCGGATCGCCGCCACCCTGCTCAACCTCGGGCTGCTCGTCGCGCTCGCCTCCCTCTCGCTGCGGCTGGCCGGGCCGCCCCGACGGCTGCCCCCCGCGGCGGCGGCCCTCGCCCTCGCCGCGGTCGCGGTGTGGTCCGAGCCGGTGTGGACGACGCTGCGGTACGGGCAGATCAACCTGCTGCTCGCCGTGCTGGTGCTGTGGGACCTCACCCTGCGGCCCGGTTCCCGGGCGGCGGGCGTCGGGATCGGCATCGCCGCCGGGATCAAGCTCACACCCGCGCTCTTCGTGGTGCTCCTCGCCGCCGGCGGGCTCGTGCTGGCCTGGCGGCGCCGGGAGCGGTGGAACGACCACCTGCGGCGCGCCTGCGTCGCCGCGGGCGTCCTCGCCGCGACGGCCGGCCTCTCCGCGGTGGTCCTGCCGCACGACTCCCGGCGCTTCTGGACGGGGGTGATCTTCTCCGCGGACCGGGCCGGGCACGGCGAGGACACCGCCAACCAGTCCCTGCGCGGGGTGCTCGCGCGGGCCCTGCACACCGGTGATCCGGGGACGTGGTGGCTCGTGACGGCCGCTCTGGTGGCGTGCGCCGGGCTCGCCGTCGCCGTCGCCGCGCTCGCCTCCGGCGCATGGGCCTGGGCGGTGGTCTCCTGCGCGGTGACCGCGCTCCTGGTCAGCCCCGTCTCGTGGTCCCACCACTGGGTGTGGGCCGTGCCGCTCGTCGTACTGCTCGACCGGGTCTCGCGGGCCGCCGCCGTCGCGGCAGGGCTCGTCTTCTGCTCGTACGGGCTGTGGCTCATCCCCCACGGGGACGGCGTCGCCCGGCCCGAACTCCACCAGTCCGCCTGGCAGATGGCCCTGTCGGCCGTCTACCCGGCGGTGGGCGTCGCCTTCTTGTGCGTCGCGGCGGCTGTCGCCGTACGGCGGCTCAGGGCCTAGCCACGACGCCGCGACGACAGCCCCGCCAGCGCGCCGAGGGCGGCCGTCAGGGCGAGCCCCCAGGAGGTGAGGGCGATGGCGTGGGCGGAGGAGCCCGAGGAAGCCAGGCGGTTGAGGAAGAGCGTGCCCAAGGCGGCGACGCCGATCAGCTGGCCGAGCTGCGTGACGGTGGCGAGCAGCCCGCTGGCGTCGGCGGCGTCCTGCGGCGCCACCCTGCCGAGCGCGAGCGTGAGCGTGGGGCTGAACGACGCGCCCAGCCCGAGGCCCACGCCGAACTGGACGACGAGGAAGGGCAGCTCGTGCTGCTGCCCGTCGCGCAGCAGCAACCCCATGGCGGCGAACGAGACCGCGGCCACCACCAGTCCGAGCGGGGCGAGCAGTGCGTGCGTACGCGCCGGCAGGCGGCGCCAGTTGAGCCCGACGCCACCGAAGGCGACGGCCGCGGCGGTGAAGGTCAGCCCGGTGCGCAGCGCGCTGAGGCCGAGACCGCTCTGCAGGTGCAGCGCGATGGAGAACAGGAAGCCGGCGTTCAGCGCCATGGCGACGGCGATCACGACCACGGAGCGGCGCATGCCGGGAGCGCGCAGCACCCGCGCGGACACCAGCGGCGCCCCGCCGCGACGGGTCAGCCGGGCCTCCAGGACCGCGAAGACGCAGAGCAGCACGGCGCTGAGGCCGAGGCAGATCCAGCCCCACAGGGGCCAGCCCTCCTCCTGCCCGAGGACGAGCGGGACGGTGAAGAGCGTCACGGCGGCCCCCAGCGTGACCAGGCCGGGCAGGTCCAGGCCGCGGCGGCGCTCCGCCGCCCCGTCGGGGTCGCGCGGGACGACCCGCGGCGCGAGGACGAGCAGGCCGATCCCGATGGGCACGTTGACCAGGAACACCGGACGCCAGCCGGTGCCGAACAGGTCGGCACTGACGAGGAGGCCGCCGAGGGACTGCCCCGCGGCCGCGCCGGTGGCCAGCACGGCGGAGTAGACACCGAGGGCGCGCACCCGCCGCTCACCGGTGAAGTTGCGCTGGATGAGGCTGAGCACCTGGGGGATCATCAGGGCCGACCCGGCGCCCTGGACGAGCCGGAAGCCGGTCAGCTCCCCGGCGGACTGCGCGAGGCCGCAGGCCAGCGAGGCCGCGGTGAACAGCCCGAGACCGGCGACGAAGGTCCTGCGGTGGCCCCACAGGTCGCCGATACGAGCACCGGTGATGAGCAGGACGGCGTAGGAGATCGTGTAGCCCGCCACGACGAGCTGGAGGGCGGCGCCCGAGGCGTGCAGGTCGGTGCGGATGGTGGGCGCGGCCACGTTGACGATGAAGACGTCGAGCAGGGCCATGAACTGGCCGGTCAGTACGGTGCCGAGCAGCCGGCCGGCCGGTGCGCGGCCGCCCGTCCCGGCACGGGACACGGGCGGGGCGGAGACAGTGGGGTTCGCCATGGCACGAGCCTGCGGCCGGCCGCGTACTGGTGCCGAGAGCCCCTGGATGCTGGTACTGACAGCACCTGGCACCCGGTCCGGTCCCGGTGCACGATGGGTCACATGTCCGCCGTGTCCGCTCCGCGACGCATCGAACTCGCCGCCTTCCTGCGCAGCCGGCGCGCCCGGATCACCCCGCAGGACGTGGGCATGCCCCCGGGCCTGCGGCGCCGCACGCCGGGACTGCGGCGCGAGGAGGTCGCACAGCTCGCCGGGGTGGGGGTGACCTGGTACACGTGGCTGGAGCAGGGCCGCCCGATCAACGCGAGCGTGCAGGTGCTGGACGCGGTGGCGCGCACGCTGCGGCTGGACGTCACCGAGCGGCAGCACCTGTACCGGCTGGCGGGGGTGCCGTTCGTCCGCGAACAGGCCGCCGAGGCGGAGGCGGTGGGCCAGGAGGTGCAGGACATCATCGACGCCCTGGACCCGCTCGCCGCGGTCGTCTACAACGCCCGCTACGACGTGCTGGCCTGCAACGCCGCCTACCGGTACACCTTTCCGTCGGTGCGGCTGGACTCCCCCGCCGACCGCAATGTGCTGCGGCGGCTGTTCACCGGCCCGGCGTGCTGCTCGGCGTTCATCGACCGGAGCGAAGAACTGCCGCGCATGGTCGCGCAGTTGCGCGGCGCCTACGGCCGGCACGTGGGCGAGCCCGTCTGGGAGTCGTTCATCGAGCAGATGGTGCGCTGGAGCGCGGAGTTCGCGCGGATGTGGGCGAGCGGGGACGTGGCGCCACCGGGGCAGCGGATCAAGACGATCCAGCACGCGTCGGTGGGCATCGTCCGGCTCGCCTCGACCTCGCTCGCGGTGGACGCGGCGCCGGAGCACCGGATCGTGGTCTACACCCCGGTCGACGAGGAGAGCCGGGTGCGGATGGCACGGCTCCGCGAGCTGCCTGACCCGCTGGTCGGCTGCCCCGAGCACGCGCGCCCGCTGTCGCAGCTCGCCGGCGAACGCGAAGAATCCCGCCTCCCCTGAACCAGGGGGACGGGATCCGGTGTCGCTGTGGAGCTACGGGGATTCGAACCCCGGACCTCTTGCATGCCATGCAAGCGCTCTACCAACTGAGCTATAGCCCCGCTGTCCTCAGGCTTTCCGCCCGGCGAACGAGAAGAAGCTTAGCCGGTCAGGGCCGGATTTCCGAAATCGGCCCCGGCGGCCCCGTCACCGCGGTTCAGTCGTCGTCGCCGAGCACCGGCTCGGGCAGCGTGCCCGCGTTGTGCTCCAGCAGACGCCAGCCGCGGGCACCCTCGCCCAGCACCGACCAGCACGTGTTGGACAGGCCGCCGAGCGCCTCCCAGCTGCGCGGGTCGAGGCCGAGCAGCCGTCCTATCGTCGTGCGGATCGCGCCGCCATGGCTGACCACGACGAGGATGCCGCCGTCCGGCAGTTTGTCGGCGGCCGCGAGCACCACGGGAGCGGCCCGGTCGGCGACCTCGGTCTCCAGTTCGCCGCCACCGCGCCGCACGGGCTCGCCGCGCTTCCACGCCGCGTACTCCTCGGGGTGACGTGCGGTGATCTCCTCGTGGGTCAGGCCCTGCCAGACACCCGCGTAGGTCTCCCGCAGGCCCTGGTCGTACGTGATGTCCAGGCCCGTCACCGCCGCCAGCTCGGCGGCCGTGTCCGCGGCCCGCTGCAGGTCCGAGGCGATGATCCGGTCCGGCTCCAGGGCCGCCAGCAGGCGCGCCGCCCGTTTGGCCTGGCCGACGCCGGTGTCGGTCAGCGGGATGTCCGTGGTGCCCTGGAAGCGGCCTTCCAGGTTCCAGGCGGTCTGGCCGTGCCGCCAGAAGACGATGCGCCGGCCGCGGCCGCGGGTGTGTCCGTTCAGCTCAGCTCTCCGTCCTCGTCGGCCACCGACATGGCGCGGGCGTGCTCCTCGGCCTTGCCGCGGGTCGCCACGGCGTCCTTGGGCAGCTCCAGCTCGGGGCAGTCCTTCCACAGCCGCTCCAGAGCGTAGAAGACGCGCTCCTCGGAGTGCTGGACGTGCACCACGATGTCCACGTAGTCGAGCAGCACCCACCGGCCCTCGCGCTCACCCTCGCGGCGCACGGGCTTGGCGCCCAGCTCCTTGGCGAGCCGCTCCTCGACCTCGTCGACGATGGCCTTCACCTGGCGGTCGTTCGGCGCGGAGGCGAGCAGGAACGCGTCGGTGATGGCGAGAACGTCGCTGACGTCGTAGGCGATGATGTCGTGCGCGAGCTTGTCGGCTGCCGCCTGGGCGGCGGTCTGAATGAGCTCGATGGAGCGGTCCGTGGCGGTCACAGGTGCGGCTTTCCGGTCGGGGACGTCGTACCCCCAAGGGTCTCACGGACCGCGGACAGTCCCCGACCGGTTATCCGGCCGGGGACCGGACGGCTCAGGGCTTGGGCGGCGGGGTGTAGTCCTGGCCGAGCACGACCGTGATGTCCGCGTTCGCCGGAACGGTGCCCTTGGTGACGGCCTTGGCGGGCAGGTTCAGGGTCTTCGCCAGCTCCTGCGCGTTCGTCTTCTGGTCGGCGGCGCCGTACACGACCTGGGAGGTCGCCCGGGTGGCGGTGGTGGTGCCGGAGACGTAGGTGTAACCGCCGCCGACGATCTGCACCTGCGCCTCGCCCGCGTTGGCGGACAGGCCCGAGCCGTTCTTCAGGCCGACCCGCGGGATGCCGTCGGACGCGGTGTTGGTCACCGTGCCGCCGAGGACGTCCTTGACGATTCCGTCGGTGTCCTTCTCGCTGACCGTCCCGTCGGCCTGCACCGGGAGGGTGTCGGTCCGGTACGCCCCGGTCTTGGCCTCCTCCGACAGCGCCGCGAGGCTGCTGCCCAGGTCCTTGGCGGTCAGCGGGGGCTCGATGACCTGGTTGAGGCCCTCGACGGTCTTGGTCGCCAGGTCCGGGTCGCTGTACATCTTCTTCAGCACGCCCTGGACGACCTGCCCGAACCGGGCGAGCTGCTTGTCCTGCGCCTCGCCGGGCCCGCGGTAGGTGGCGTACGCGACGGCCGCCTGTCCGCCCAGCTCCTGCTGCTTGCCGGGCTTGACGAGGACCTTGCCGCCCTTCTTCTTGTCGGCCTTCACCGTGGCGTCGGTGTCGACGAGGATGCCGCCGAGGGACTCGACAAGGTTGTCCAGGTAGGGGGTGTCCAGCCGCCAGGTACCGCTGATCTTGGTCCCGAGCAGGGTCTCCAGGGCCTCGCGGGTGGGGGCGGAGCCGCCGTCGACCACCGACTTGCCGAGTGTGGTGCTGCCTCCGTCGTCGCTGCTCACGGCGAGCGAGTTGGGCAGCAGCACCGTGGTGCCCTTCTTCGTGGTCGAGTTGCTGACCAGCAAGGCGGTGGAGGTCTCGTTGCCGTCCACCGGACGCAGGTGCAGCACGAGCACGTCGCGCTTCTGGCCGCCCGCGGCCTGCTGCGTGGTGCCCGAGTCGCCGCCGAGCCCCGGGATCTTCCCGGCCTTCCACAGGTAGCCGACACCGCCGACCGCGGCCAGCGCCACGACGACGACCAGGGCGACGACGCGGTTGCGGCCGCGGCGCTTGGCCTCCTCGCGCCGCTCGGTGCGGGATTCGGTGAACTTCAGCCAGTCGATGACCTCTTCGGACTCCTCGGTCTCCTCGTCGATGAAGGAGAACTGCCCCGTGGAGTAGTCCCCGTTGCCCGAGGGGCCGGAGGGCCCTGAGGGGCCGGAGGGTCCCGCGGGCCCCCGACCGGACGGACCGGACGGCGCGGGGGCCTGTACGCGAGCCTGCGCCTGGGGGGCCTGCGGCTCGGGCTCGCGGTAGACGGGCTGCGGCTGCGTGTGCTGCTGCTGCTGGTACGGCGGCTGGGGCTGCGGCTGCTGCTGGGGCTGCTGCGGCTCGTAGTACGGCTCCTGGTACTGCGGCTGCTGCGGGATCCAGCCCTGGTACTGCTGCGTCTGCTGCGTCTGCTGCGCCTGGGACGGGGCCTGCCGCTGGTCGTAGCCGTAGTCCTGCTGCTGCCCGTAGCCCTGGCCCTGGTACTGCTGCGGCTGCTGCGGGGCACGGCCCGGCGCCTGGGCGTAGGGGTCGTAGCCCTGGTCCTGCTGCTGGTATCCGTAATCGCCCTGCTGCTGTGCGTAAGGGTCCTGGGGGTAGGGGTCCGGTCCCTCCTGCTCGGGTGTTCCCTCGGCGTAGTGCCATCGGGGGTAGTCGTTCACTGGGGACCCCTCCAGTTGCCGCTGAGCCGCTGATCGATTACCGGTAGAGCCTGCGTTTGTCGATGTAGCGCACAACACCGTCGGGCACCAGGTACCAGACGGGCTCCCCCTTGGCGACCCGGTGCCGGCAGTCGGTGGAGGAGATCGCGAGGGCGGGCACCTCCACCAGGGAGACGCCGCCCGCGGGGAGACCCGGGTCGGACAGGACGTGCCCGGGCCTCGTGACGCCGATGAAATGCGCCAGGGAGAAGAGTTCCTCGGCCTCGCGCCAGGAGAAGATCTGCGCCAGCGCGTCGGCTCCCGTGATGAAGAACAGCTCCGCCTCGGGATGGTCGGACCGCAGGTCGCGAAGTGTGTCGATGGTGTAGGTGCGGCCGCCGCGCTCGATGTCGCTGCGGCTGACCGAGAACTGCGGATTCGACGCGGTGGCGATCACCGTCATGATGTAGCGGTCCTCGGCGGCCGACACCTTCTGGTCGCTCTTCTGCCAGGGCTGGCCGGTCGGCACGAAGACGACCTCGTCCAGCTGAAAAAGGTGTGCCACCTCGCTGGCCGCAACGAGGTGACCGTGGTGGATGGGATCAAACGTCCCACCCATCACACCGATTCGCTTCTTCATGCGGACAGACCCTACCCGCATCCCCGTCTGCGGCCTCAGCGGTCGCGGTTGAAACGGGTGGTGATGAAGAGCAGGAGCAGCAGCGCGAACAGGGCGCCGCCACCGGTGAGGTACGGGCTCAGGCTCTCGTGGTTGCCCCCGCCCTCACCCTCGGCGAGCGTGGTCAGGACGGCGGCGGTCGCGTAAGAGGTCATTCGCAGTTTCCCTTGGTGACGGTGCGTACTCTCGGCGGGCTTTGGGACTTGGGGGACATGGTACGGGCGGTGCGGACGGAACTTCGCGGTGGCTCCGCGCGTCCTCCCTGTGTATGGACGGCCGACCAGGGGAACGGGGAGACATGTCCGGTCCGATTGATCCGAACGGCGTGCAGGGCGGCACGGGGGGCGACGGCGACCGTCTGCCGGGGCGGAACCGGCGCCGGTTCCCGGGAATCTCCTCCCGGGCGTACGAGCACCCGGCCGACCGCTCGGCCCTGGTGGCGCTGCGCAAGCTCAGCGGCTTCGACACCGTCTTCAAGGCGCTCAGCGGGCTGCTCCCGGAGCGCTCGCTGCGACTGCTGTTCCTGTCGGACTCGGTCCGGGTCGGCGACGAGCAGTTCACCCACCTGAACGACATGCTGCGGGACGCCTGCTCCATCCTGGACCTGGAGACCGTCCCGGCCATGTACGTCACGCAGGACCCCCAGCCGAACGCGATGTGCATCGGGCTCGACGCGCCGATCATCGTCGTCACCACCGGCCTGGTGGAACTGCTGGACGAGGAGGAGATGCGGGCCGTGGTGGGCCACGAGGTGGGCCACGCGCTGTCCGGGCACTCCGTGTACCGCACCATCCTGCTCTTCCTCACCACCCTGGCCCTGCGGGTCGCCTGGATCCCGCTGGGCAACATCGCGATCATGGCGATCATCACGGCGCTGCGCGAGTGGTTCCGCAAGTCCGAGCTGTCCGCCGACCGCGCCGGTCTGCTCGTCGGCCAGGACCTCCAGGCGTCGATGCGCGGTCTGATGAAGATCGCCGGCGGCAACCACCTGCACGAGATGAACGTGGACGCGTTCTTGAAGCAGGCCGAGGAGTACGAGGAGTCCGGCGACCTGCGCGACTCCGTGCTCAAGATCCTCAACGTGCTGCCGCGCAGCCACCCCTTCACCACGGTGCGCGCCGCGGAGCTGAAGAAGTGGGCCGCGTCCCGCGACTACCAGCGCCTCATGGACGGCCACTACCCGCGGCGCAGCGAGGACAAGGACACCTCGGTGTACGACTCCTTCAAGGAGTCGGCGAACCATTACGCCGACACGGTGAAGACCAGCAAGGACCCGCTGATGAAGCTGCTGACCGACCTCGGTTCGGGCGCCGGCGACATCGGCGGCAAACTGCGGGACCGGTTCACCGGCGGAGCGGCACAGGGCTCCCAGGGGCCGCAGAACTCTCCGAAGGACGCGCCGCCGGACTCCCCTGCCGCGCAGTGACGCCCGGCCCGGCGAGCGACCCGGGGGCCAGCGCACCGCACACCGAGGTGATCTGGTGGCGGTGGTCGTACGGGTCGACGCCGGCCTGCGCCGCGGCCTTCTCCCCGGCCAGCAGCGGCTCGAAGCGCTCCGCCGGTCCGGACCCGCAGGACAGCGGTCCGGCCTCCACGTCGGCCTGGAGCAGCTCCACGTGCTGGTCGCGCAGGTCCTGGCGGTCGAAGCGGATGCGCAGCGCGCGCCGCACGGTGAACAGCGAGGGCTCGCCGTTCCCGACGGCCGCGCGCACGGCGTAGACCATGGTGTGGTCCGTCAGGACCTCCAGGGCGTCGTCGGCGGTCTCCATGACGGCCATGGTCCCGGCGACCCGCACCTGCTCGTCGGCCAGGGCGATGCGGGCCGGGTCCAGACGCACCAGCCAGCCCGTGGCGGCGTGCCGCCCGTCGTCGGCCGGGGCCGTCAGGCTGCGGTCGAACTGCACCCGCTGCCCGGGGTCCAGCATCTCCCGGACCGTCCTCACCTCGCCGCCGGTCAGGGCCGCGGGGTCGACGGCCGAGGCCCACAGGTACTCCTTGGCCAGGGTCAGCGCCTGCGTGACCTGGCTCTCGCCGAAGTGCGGGGTGCTGAAGGGGGCCGGAAGGGTGAATCCCTCGCTGCCGGTCCGGTAACCGGCGGCCGCGCTGCCGGCGAAGGGGCGTGCGCGGTCCGCGGCGGGGACCGCGCCGGCCGGGGCGAGCGGGACCAGGGTGATCCGCAGCGGCTGGGCGACGGGCTCGGGAGCCTGCTCGTAGGGGTTGCGGATGCCGAGGTAGATGGCGGTGCCGAAGGCGACGGCGATCAGGACCACCAGGACCAGGGCCTGGCGCGTGGCCCCGCCCCGGGCCCAGAAGCGCCGGGTGCGGACCGCGCGGGTGGAACCGTCGAGGCGCTCGCGGGCCGAGTACTCCTGGATCCGGGCAGCGCGGACGAACGATTCGTCGAACACGACGGATCGGTACTCGTCGTCGCCGCTTCCCGGGGAGCCCTCGGGAATTCCCTCAGGTGGGTCACCAGGCCCGGTCATACAACAAGCGTAGGTCTGTCCGGGCTCTTTAAAACGTCCTGGTACGAGACAACTTCTCTCGGCCCTCAGGGCGTTGGGCTGACCACCAAGGGCGGCATCGAGGGCGCCCCGATACGGCCCGTCGGGGCAGGCGGGACGGCCGGCTGGCGGCTGCCTCCCCCGGCGCCCCGGTAGACGGCGGCGAACGTCAGCGCGACCACGCCGATGCCCATGACGACGGCCAGCAGCCAGGCCACCATGCGGTGCCAGCGGCCGTGTCCGCGGTAGGGGCGGCGCTGGGCGTAGAGCTCGTCGTACTCGTCGTCCTCCGCGGTGCGGTCCGTGCTCTCCTCGTACGGGGCGGAGCCGTCCTGGACGCCGAGGAGGCGGGCCCGGGAGGCCTCGGCCTCGGCCTGCGCGGTGGCGGCGGCGAGCATGCGCTCGTGGGCGCTGGGTTCGTGGAAGGCGGCCGCACGTATGAAGGCCTCGTCGAACACCACGGACGCGAATTCGTCATCCGCGCCACCGTGGTCCTCGCCGTCCGGGAACGGCTTGCCCCCCAGGTCGTCCGGCACCCGTCCAGAATAGGGCCGATGACGCGGATTGGGCAGGGCGCCGGGGAAAGTCCGCCCCGAAGTGGGTACGTCCCCCGGCCGGCCCTCAGCCCCGGGTCTGGCCGTCGCCGGTGATGACGTACTTGGTCGAGGTCAGCTCCGGCAGGCCCATGGGGCCCCGGGCGTGCAGCTTCTGCGTGGAGATGCCGATCTCCGCGCCGAAGCCGAACTGCCCGCCGTCGGTGAAGCGCGTGGAGGCGTTCACGGCGACCGCGGCGGAATCCACCAACTGGGTGAACCTGCGGGCGGCGGGCTGCGATCCGGTGACGATCGCCTCGGTGTGCCCGGACGACCACAGCCGGATGTGCGCCACCGCGGCGTCCAGGGAGTCCACGACGGCCGCGGCGATGTCGTGGCTCAGGTACTCGGTCTCCCAGTCCTCCACGGTGGCCGGGACGACGGTCGCCCTGGTGCCGGACTTCCCGGCGATGTCCCGGACACGCTCGTCGGCGTGCACGGTGACCCCGGCCGCGGCCAGCGCGTCCAGGGCGCGCGGCAGGAACTCGCCCGCGATGTCCTGGTGCACCAGGAGGGTCTCGGCGGAGTTGCAGACGCTGGGCCGCTGCGCCTTGGAGTTGACCAGGATGCGCACCGCCATGTCGAGGTCGGCCTGCGCGTCCACGTACACGTGGCAGTTGCCGGTGCCGGTCTCGATGACCGGGACCGTGGACTCCTCGACCACGGAGCGGATCAGTGAGGCGCCGCCGCGCGGGATGAGCACGTCGACCATGCCGCGGGCGCGCATCAGCTCGCGCACCGACTCCCGGCTCTCGCCCGGCACCAGCTGGATCGCGTCGGCCGGCAGCCCGGCCCCGCCGATCGCGTCGCGCAACACGGTGACCAGGGCGGTGTTGGAGTGGTACGCCGAGGAGGAACCGCGCAGCAGCACCGCGTTGCCGGACTTCAGGCACAGGGCGGCGGCGTCCACGGTGACGTTCGGACGGGCCTCGTAGATGATGCCGACGACGCCCAGCGGCACCCGGACCTGCCGCAGGTCGAGCCCGTTGGCCAGCGTGGAGCCGCGGACGACCTCGCCCACCGGGTCGGGCAGCCCGACCACGTCCCGCACGTCCGAGGAGATGGCGCGGACGCGCTCGGGGGTGAGGGTGAGCCGGTCGACGATGCCCTCGGCGGTGCCCGCGGCGCGGGCGCGTTCGACGTCGAGGGTGTTGGCCTCGACGATCTCCTTGGTGCGCACCAGGAGGGCGTCGGCGATCGCCAGCAACGCGTCGTCCTTGGCCGCGCGCGGCAGCGGCGCGAGGTCGGCGGCGGCGGACCGGGCGCGGTAGGCGGCCTGCAGGACCGGGGACGCCGGCCACGGCGAGGGCAGGGAGGCGGCGAGGTCGTCGTTGCGGTGGCTGCGGCTGCTCATAGCCGTCAGCGTACGGCGTGGGCACCCCCCTGGGGGGTGTCTTTCCAGCCGGTGAGACCCGGACGGTTCAGTACGGGTGCACGCCGACGGGCGCGGCGGGCGGCGGCCCGTAGCCCTCGGCGATGCGCTGGTGGTAGGTGTCGCGGTCGACGACCTCCAGGCCGACCGTCTCCCAGGGCGGCAGCTTCGCGGACGCCCGGTGCTCGCCCCACAGCCGCAGGGCCATGGCGGCGGCGTCGTGCAGGTCGCGGGCCTCCTCCCAGTACCGGATCTCGGCGTGGTCGGCCGCGTACCGGCTGGTCAGCAGGAAGGGGTGGTCGTTCGCCAGCTGCTCCAGG
Organism: Streptomyces sp. MI02-7b; assembly: GCF_033793585.1. NCBI lineage: Bacteria > Bacillati > Actinomycetota > Actinomycetes > Kitasatosporales > Streptomycetaceae > Streptomyces > Streptomyces sp. MI02-7b. The sequence continues at coordinate 96,170 of NZ_JARAWX010000029.1, forward strand.
CCGCGCCGCACCTCCGCCAGCGGGGCCTCGGGGCCGGAGACGCTGAGCGTGACGTGCCACAGCCGGGACACGGGGCGCTCCTGCGGCGTCGACGGTGAGGGGACCTGCTGCGACGGCGCGTGGGTTCGCGGTACGCCCTCGTCGGCCGCCACGCTCACCAGTGTCCGCTCCGCCGTCCCGCGGGACGACGATGCCCCTGGGCGCCCTCGTCTCACCGGCGGCCTCCCTGTCGTCACCTGTCGTCCCTGTGGGTTCAGTGGGTCTCAGTGGGTCTCAGTGGTCCTGGCGGTCCCCGTCGAGTTCCTTCTCCGCAATCAAAGTTGAGCAGTCGGCGGGCGGCCGCGGGGCCGTTTTCACGAAGTAACCACGAAGGGGGCTGCCTACGGGTGCAGGAGTACGAGGTCGTCCCGGTGCACGACCTCCCGCTCGTAGGCGGGACCGAGCTCGCGGGCCAGCTCGCGGGTGGAGCGGCCGAGCAGCCGGGGCAGTTCCCTGGCGTCGAAGTTCACCAGTCCGCGCGCCACGGCACGCCCCGAGGCGTCGCGCAGCTCGACCGGGTCGCCGGCCGAGAACTCGCCCTCGACGGCCGCGATACCGGCCGGCAGCAGCGAGGTGCGGCGCTTGACGACGGCCTGGACGGCGCCGTCGTCGAGGATGAGCGCGCCGAGCGGGGTGGAGGCGTGGGCGAGCCACAGCAGGCGGTCGGCGGAGCGCTTGCCGGTGGGGTGGAAGAGGGTCCCGGTCGGCCGCCCGGCGAGGGCGTCGGCGGCCTGCGAGGCGGAGGTGAGCACGACGGGCATCCCGGCCCCGGCGGCGATCCGCGCGGCCTCGACCTTGGTCACCATGCCGCCGGTGCCGACGCCGGCCTTGCCGGCGCTGCCGATGGACACGCCGTCCAGGTCCCGCGGGCCGTGCACCTCGGCGATGCGGGAGGTGCCGGGGGTGCTCGGGTCGCCGTCGTAGAGCCCCTCGACGTCGGAGAGCAGCACCAGCAGGTCGGCCCGGACGAGGTGGGCGACCAGGGCCGCCAGGCGGTCGTTGTCGCCGAAGCGGATCTCGTCCGTGGCCACCGTGTCGTTCTCGTTGACGACGGGCACCGCGCCCATGGCGAGCAGCTGGTCCAGGGTGCGGTACGCGTTGCGGTAGTGCGCCCGGCGGCTCATGTCGTCGGAGGTGAGCAGCACCTGCCCGACGCGGACCCCGTAGCGGGCGAAGGAGGCGGTGTACCGGGCGACCAGCAGGCCCTGGCCCACGCTGGCGGCGGCCTGCTGCCGGGCGAGGTCCCGCGGGCGCCGGTCCAGGCCCAGGGGCGCCAGCCCGGCGGCGATGGCGCCGGAGGAGACCAGCACGATCTCCTTCTCCGCGCTGCCGAGACTCTTGGCGAGGACGTCGACGAGGGCGTCGACCCGGTCGGCGTCCAGTCCGCCCTCGGCGGTGGTCAGCGACGAGGAACCCACCTTGACGACGATCCTGCGGGCCTCGCGCACGGCCTGGCTTGCCCCTGCCACTTCGCTGCCCGTCTCCTCGCGCCGGTCGGGTTGCACACTCGCGTCCACGTGCCGAATCTACGGGAAGTCGGCGTGCCCACCGCGCATGCGTCCAGCACACGGACTGCTCTCGTCCGCTCGGTACCTCCCGCGCTCCACCGGACTCCCCGCAGCGCTGCCGGAGCCCAATGTCGCGCCGTGCCCGCGGAGTTGCTCCGCGGGGCCCGGCGGCGACTGCCGGGAGGCCGGAGGGGGCCCGGCGTCCTGCGCCGGTGGCACGAGCCGGAGGGGGCGCCACCGGGCGAGGACCCGCAATCGCTCCCGCGTCCATGGCGCTCCGCTCGCCATTCGCCCCGGCACTCCGGTGATGACACCCGCCGCCGGCTCCACGGCCCGCGCCCGCCCCGGCGAAACCGGGTTTATCGCTACAGCCGGGCTGTCGGAGTACTATTCGGGCATTAGCCTGTGGAACGCAGCCGCTTCAAGCGGCGCCGGAGAGTCAGAAAGCCCCGCGAGGCCTTCGACGGTGTTGCTCAACCCCTCGCTCCGGGGCCGGTGGCGCTCGTCACGACTTAGGGGAGCCCTGAGTCAGTAGGCTATGCTCCCATGGTCGCCCTACCCGGCGCACGCATGCCTCACGGCCGTCGCGCGGGTCTCATGATTGCGCGACGGTTCACGGACGGAAGGATGACGATGGCACGTTGCTTGATAGCGGCGATTTCGTGGGAGCGCATACACCTTTCTCTCACCGCGGTCGTCTCTGGCTTCACTGGAGATCCTAGTGCTCTCCGTTTCCTGATTGTGGACGGTGAGCGAGAGTTCCCGGTGAATTCTCGGCAAACAGGCGCCGAACAGCATCGCCTGGAGATCAACGTCACCAACTTCCAGGACCGCCGCCAGGTACCCAACGGCACCTGGCGGATCGTTCCCGTGATCGGTGAGGAACGACTGCCGGCCGCCGGCTTCGACCTCAAGGCCACGGATCGCCTTGACGTGGACTCCCGCACCTTCCTCTACGACCGCAACCGCTCCGCGTACGTGATCGCGTTCGGGCTCTCGGACGACGACGAGAACCCCGAGTTCCTGATGCGGACGTACCAGCTGTTCCGCAGCGCCGGGCCGAGCGCCAACAAGGACGCCCCGAAGGCACCGCTTCGCAAGCGACTCGGGCTGCGGGTCCTGCCGCGCGCCCGGCGCCGCAAGCTCGCCAATCAGGTCTATTCCCTCTCGCGCCGCCTGAACCCCCCGCGTGGCAACCGGATCCTGTTCGCCTCCGAAATGCGCACCGGCCTCGGCGGCAACCTGGCGCGCGTTCACGACCGGATGATCGAGCGGGGCCTGGACAAGAAGTACTCGTTCCGCCACTCCTTCCGGGTTCCCAGCACCGCGAACAAGTGGAGCACGCTGCGCCTGATCTACCTGCTCGCGACGTCGGACACCGTCCTGATGGACGACTACTTCGGGCTCCTCGCGCAGCTGGGCATTTCCCCGAAGACCAAAATCATCCAGCTCTGGCACGCCGGAAGCGGGTTCAAGTCGGTCGGCTACAGCCGGTTCGGACGTTATGGCTCCCCGAAGCTGACCAACGCCCACCGCAAGTACACCTACGTGATCACCGGATCCAAGCACCTTGTGCCGGTGTACGCCGAAGCATTCGGCATCGAGGAATCGGCGGTCGTGCCGACCGGGCTGCCGCGAATAGACACGTTCCTCGACAAGGACCACTCCCGCAAGGTCGTCGAGGATTTCTTCGTCGCCAACCCGAAGCTCAAGGGCAAGAAGATCGTGCTGTTCGCGCCGACCTTCCGCGGGAAGAGCATCGGCGACGCTCATTATGATTACGACCGCATCGACTTCGCGAAGCTGCACGAGGTCTGCGGGGACAAATTCGTCGTGCTCTTCCGCATGCACCACTTCATTCCGGGCTCCGTACCGATTCCCGCGGAATACTCCGACCGGCTGCTGGACTTCGCGTCGTTCCCGGACACCAATGACCTGCTGCAGGTCACCGACGTGCTCGTCACCGACTACTCGTCCATCATCTACGAGTACACGCTGCTCGACAGGCCGATCCTGTTCTACGCGTACGACAAGGACACCTATTCGGTGATCCGCGGATTCCACCGCGACTACGACTCCGTCGCGCCCGGCAAGATCTGCGTGACCTTCGACGATCTGCTCAAGGCCCTGCAGGACGAGGACTACGACCTCTCGAAGGTCGAGCAGTTCCGGCAGGAGAACTTCGACTACGTCGACACCAACTCGGCGGACCGGGTGATCGACTGGCTGGTGATCGGCGATCGCGCCACCGGGGACGAGGGCGGGGACCACCGGTGGCTCGATCTGACCCCGGACGACACGGCAGTGGGCGACCAGCCACTCAGTGACCAATCGGAGGCATGAGCTGTGAACGTTGCGTTGCTTTTCGCCGGCGGCATCGGGTCGAGGATGAACTCCCGTGCCCTCCCCAAGCAGTTCCTGGAGATCCACGGCAAGCCGATCATCATCCACACCCTCGAGCACTTCGAGGCGCACCCCGACATCGACGCCATCGCCATCGCCATCCTTCCCGAGTACCGCCCGCACATGATGAAGCTGCTCAAGCGGTACGAGATCGAGAAGGTCCGGTGGGTCATCGACGGCGGCAAGACCGGTCAGGAGTCACGCCACAGCGCTCTCAAGGCGGTCGCCGCGGACTGCCCCGAGGACACCGTGGTGCTGATTCACGACGGTGTGCGGCCGCTGATCGACGCGAAGCTGATCACCGCCAACATCGAGACCGTCAAGGAGCACGGCTCCGCCATCACCTGCACGAAGTTCAACGAGACCGTGGTATCGAGCGAGAACGAGCACATCGACGATGTGATCCCGCGCGACCACATCTACGCCGCGCAGGCCCCGCAGAGCTTCCGGCTCGGCCAGATCCTCGGGCTGTACGACCGGGCGGTCGCCGAGGGCGAGCACGACACCATCGACTCGTGCTCCCTCATGCACCGGTACGGTCAGAAGCTCTACCGGGTGGTCGGCCCCCGCTCGAACATAAAGATCACGACGGCCGAGGACTTCTACCTCTGCCGGACCTTCTTCGAGATCATCGAGAACCAGCAGATCGTAGGTACGTGACTCCAGTGACCACCGTCTCCAGTTCGGTCGTGGCGCACGACCTCGACGAGATCCTCGACCGCGACCTGCCGTGGAACGAGCTGTCCGGCTGCACCGTGCTCGTCACCGGCGCGAGCGGCATGCTGCCCTCCTACGCCGTCTACACCCTGCTCGCGCTGAACGACAGGCTCGGGCTGGGCATCACCGTGCACGGTCTGGTGCGGAACGAGGAGAAGGCCAGGCGCCTGCTCGCGGACGTGCTCGACCGCCCCGACTTCCACCTCGTCGTCCAGGACGTGTCGACCCCGCTCGAACTGTCCGGCCCCGTCGACTACGTGATCCACGGGGCGAGCGCCGCACGGCCCGCCCTGCACGGCAGCCAGCCGGTCGCGACGATCCAGGCCAACCTCCTGGGCGCCTTCCATCTGCTCGACCTGTGCGTGGCGAAGGCCAGCCGCGGTTTCGTGCTGATGTCCTCTGCCGAGGTGTACGGAGCCCAGCCTCCGGAGACCGAGCTCATCGACGAGCAGAGTTACGGCGGTTTCGACATCCTCAACCCGCGCGCCTGCTACGCCGAGGGCAAGCGCGCCGCGGAGACGATCTGCGCGAGCTACCAGGCTCAGCACGGCATCGACTGCCGTGTCGTCAGGTTCGGGCACATCTACGGGCCCGGGATGGGGCTCGACGACGGGCGGGTGCAGGCCGACTTCGCGGCGAACGTGGTGGCCGGCAAGGACATCGTGCTCAACAGCGACGGTTCGGGCGTGCGCACCTACACGTACGTGGCCGACGCCATCGCCGGGATGTTCTACGCGCTGCTCCGCGGTGACCAGACGGCCTACAACGTCGCGGATCCGGCCGGGCTGGTCTCCATCCGGCGCCTGGCGGAACTGTTCACCGAGGTCCGGCCGGACCGTGGACTCCAGTTGCGGTTCAGCAACGAGTCCGACGCGCGGTCCTACAGCCTGACCAAGAAGCAGGGACTGGACAGCGCGCGGCTGGCGGCCCTCGGCTGGAGCCCGGTGGTCGACCTGCCGGTCGGGCTGGACCGCATGGTGACGCATCTGGAGTCGACGGTCGGGACGCTCTAGCGAACTCCGCACCCACCGGGCTGGGAACGAGAACCGCCCGGCAGCAGATCGCCTCGGCACGAACCTTCGTTCGTGCCGAGGCGATCTGCTGCCGGGCCGATGTCATGCGGCATCCGGAAACCCGGTGCCGGTCGGCCGCCGCGACCGGCGGCCGACGGTCGCGTCAGACCTTTCGCGACGGGAGCAGTTTGCGGGCCAGTCGCCGTACCGGTGCCGGCAGACGTCGGGCCAATCGCCGCTGCGGCGCCTCGGTCCGCGGCCGCACCACCGGCTTCTCCGGGACCGCCGTCTCATCGGTGAGGTTCCAGTACTTCGGGGATTTCTCGCCCTTGCGCGGATACTGCTCGTTCGGGCGGCGCGGCACGACCTCGGGACGCTCCCAGGCGATGTCCTTCCGCACCACGCGCGCCGGTGCCCCGACCGCGATGCAGTTGTTCGGAATGGACGAGGTGACGATGCTGCGGAAGCCGATCACCGAGCCGTTGCCGATGGTGACACCGCCCATCACGACCGCGTGCTTCGCGATCCAGACGTGTTCGCCCACGACAATCGACTGGGACGGGTTCATGCGCTTCTCGGTGCGCACGTCGAAAATCGGGTGGGTGTCGTCGCCGCGCACCTCGATGTTCTTCGCGAACATCACGTCGTCACCGATCGACACCGACACGCCTTCGACCGCGGAGATGAAGGTGCGGCCGGCGCAGCCCACGTTCTCGCCGATCCAGATCCGGGACTCGTGTCCGCAGCGCAACTCGAAGCGGAGACCCGCGCGCTTCTTGGTGGTCGAACCTATTTCGATCCGCCCGTTGTCTCCCGAGAAGGTGACGAGCAGGTCCCTGATGTCGGCGTCGGCGCTGATGACAAGTGTGTTGTTCGATCCCTTGAACCGGATATCGATCTTGTCTTCGCGTATCTCGCCGTCGTAGACGATCTCATTTCCCTGATCGTCCTTGTAACGCTCGAGCTTGTGCAGTTGCAGCATCGTATCTGAGGGTATGCGCTCGACCGGGTCAGGGTCGGACCAGCCCCTCACACCTCCGTTCCGGCCTGCGTGTTTCCGCTTAAGCTATCAGATGACTCTATCTCTGAGCAGTCGCCTGAACGACCTGGTTTCCGATCACGACATCGGCTCCGGGATCGAAAGCATTTAGCGCCATATGGCTCGGGTCCAACGTGGTCCAAGCGTTTTGTCCACGGGAGTTGGTGAAGCGGGTCCCGGTGAAGGATCTCGAAAAGAGTGAGAACTTCTGACGCAGTATGGATTGCGGCATTGCGCGACCCGACGGAAAGTCCCTTGTACCCCGTCACGGCAAAACGATGCACCCTGATCCGGGATCCGTGCCCTCGATCGGCCTGTCCGCGTACTCGGCGACTCCGCAAAGTTCTCCGCCGAGTACGCGGACCGCTGTCAGCGCGGTCAGCGCTGTCAGCCGGCTCTGGAACGGCTCTAGAACGGCTCGAAGCCGTGGTACTCGCGCTCCGCCTCGTCCCGTTCCGCATTGCGGTCGTGGCGCCGCTGCGCGGCCGGCCGCGGTGCGTCGAAGCGGTGGTCCTCGCCGCGGCGGCCGAGCATCTCGGCCCCGGCGGCCATGGTGGGCTCCCAGTCGAAGACGACCGCGTCCTCGGTGCTGCCGATGACGACCTCGTCGCCCTGGCGGGCACCGGCCTTGACGAGCTGCTCCTCGACCCCGAGGCGGGCGAGCCGGTCGGCGAGGTAGCCGACGGCCTCGTCGTTGGAGAAGTCGGTCTGGCGCACCCAGCGTTCGGGCTTCTCGCCCAGGACCCGGTAGAAGCCGTCCTCGGCGACGACGGTGAAGCCGGCGTCGTCCACGGCCTTGGGCCGGATGACGACGCGGGTGGCCTCCTCGACCGGCTTGGCCGCCCGTGCCTCGGCGACGATGCCGGCAAGGGCGTACGACAGCTCCCGCAGGCCCTTGTGGGCGACGGCGGAGACCTCGAAGACCTGGTAGCCGCGGGACTCCAGCTCGGGGCGGACCATGTCGGCCAGGTCCTGACCGTCGGGGACGTCCACCTTGTTGAGCACGACGACCCGCGGCCGGTCGCCCAGACCGCCGTATGCCTTGAGCTCCTCCTCGATCGTGTCGAGGTCGGAGACCGGGTCGCGCTCGGACTCCAGCGTGGCGGTGTCCAGGACGTGGACGAGGACGCTGCAGCGCTCGACGTGCCGCAGGAACTCCAGCCCCAGGCCGCGGCCCTGGCTCGCACCGGGGATCAGGCCGGGGACGTCCGCGATGGTGTAGACGGTGGATCCGGCCGTGACCACGCCCAGGTTGGGCACGAGGGTGGTGAACGGGTAGTCCGCGATCTTCGGCTTGGCGGCCGACAGGACGGAGATGAGCGAGGACTTGCCCGCGCTCGGGTAGCCGACCAGCGCCACGTCGGCGACGGTCTTGAGCTCCAGGACGATGTCCTGGTTCCTGCCCGGCTCGCCCAGCAGCGCGAAGCCGGGCGCCTTGCGGCGGGCGGAGGCCAGCGCCGCGTTGCCGAGGCCGCCGCGGCCGCCCTGGCCGGCGACGAAGGTGGTGCCGTGGCCGACGAGGTCGGCGAGCACATTGCCCTGCTTGTCCAGGACGACGGTACCGTTCGGCACCGGCAGGATCAGGTCCGTGCCGTCCTTGCCGGAGCGGTTGCCGCCCTCGCCGGGCTTGCCGTTGGTCGCCTTGCGATGGGGGCTGTGGTGGTAGTCGATGAGCGTGGTGACCGCCTGGTCGACGACCAGCATCACGTCACCGCCCCGCCCGCCGTTGCCACCGTCGGGGCCGCCCAGCGGTTTGAATTTCTCCCGGTGCACGGAGGCGCAGCCATGGCCCCCGTTACCCGCGGCGACGTGCAGCTCGACGCGGTCCACGAAGGTTGTCATGCCGTCTTCCTCCTCAACGTGCTGTTATGTGCTGATACCAGTGGTGCAACGCGCCGAGGGCGGACCTGCTTCCCGCCCGGGAAGCAGCGTCCGCCCTCGGTGATGTCGTACGCGTGCGATCGCTCAGGCGACCGGGACGACGTTCACGACCTTGCGACCACGGCTGGTGCCGAACTCGACCGCACCGGCGGCGAGGGCGAACAGCGTGTCGTCCTTGCCACGGCCGACGCCCGCGCCGGGGTGGAAGTGCGTGCCGCGCTGGCGGATGATGATCTCACCGGCGTTCACGACCTGGCCGCCGAAGCGCTTGACGCCGAGCCGCTGGGCATTGGAGTCGCGACCGTTCCGAGTGGACGATGCGCCCTTCTTGTGTGCCATCTCTCTTCAGTCCCTTACTTCGCAGCGGCGGGGATGCCGGTGATCTTCAGCGCCGTGTACTGCTGGCGGTGACCCTGACGACGGCGGTAGCCGGTCTTGTTCTTGTACCGCAGGATGTCGATCTTCTGGCCCTTGTGGTGGTCCACGATCTCGGCCTGGACCTTGATCCCGGCCAGAACCCACGGGTCGCTGGTGACGGCCTCGCCGTCGACCACGAGCAGGGTCGAGAGCTCGACCGCGTCGCCCACCTTGCCCGTGGAAATCTTGTCAACCTCAACGATGTCGCCGACGGCCACCTTGTGCTGGCGGCCACCGCTGCGCACGATTGCGTACACGCGGAACTCACTCTCTCGCTCGGATCGTCACTCCTGACGCCAGCCGTCCCTGCGGAGCGTGGGGGGCCTCTCCCGGCCGGAGCCGGGAGGGAGGTGCTCAGGAATGGGCGCTAAAACGCCGAAGGTCAAGGTTACGGGGCGCCCCCGATGGGGTCAAACCGGGATGCGCATCGCGGGGGACGCGCCGCGGGCCGCCCCCCCGGTGGGGGACGGCCCGCGTGCGGTGACCCTGGGTCAGGACGCCTCGGTGGGCGCCTCGGCCGTGGCCTTGGCGGCGGTCTTCTTCGCCGCCGTCTTCTTGGCCGCGGTCTTCTTCGCGACCGTCTTCTTCGCGGCGGCCTTCTTGGCCGGGGCCTTCTTGGCCGCGGTCTTGCGCGGGGCCCGCTTCTTGGGCTCCGCCTCGGCCGCGTCCTCCGCCGGTTCCGCGGTCGCGTCCGCCGGCTGCGCGTCGGTGGCCGGGATGACCACCACAGCGGCCTCGGCGTCGGCGCTGGGCGGCCCGGAGGGGGCGGACACCTTGCGCGTGGCACGGCGGCGCGGCGCGGGCGGCGCGACCTCGGCGGTCTCCGCGACGGGCTCCGGCTCGGCGGCGGGGGCCTGCTCGGCGACCGGCTCGGCGGCGGCCGGGACGACCACCGTCTCCGCCTCGCCGGCCGGGGCGCTGGGCGCACTGACCTTGCGGGTCGCCCGGCGCCGGGTACGGGCCGGGGG